>JAGOCL010000145.1 GCA_017998755.1 Spirochaetota bacterium
TTGGAAAGACTTATCTTGCTTTAGATTTCGGAAAAAGATATTATAAAAACTGCGTCTATTTCAATCTTGAAGATTCTTTTGAGATTTCGTCTATTTTTGAGAGGGATTTTGATCCGGAACGGATAGTAAGGGAGTTGTCGGTCAAATCAGGGCAAAATATTTTTAAAAACGATACTCTTATAATTTTAGACGAGATACAATCTTGCGAACGCGCTTTGACTTCGTTGAAATATTTTTGCGAGAAGTCGCCGGAATATCATATTATTGCCGCCGGAAGTCTGCTTGGCGTCGCGCTTAATAGGGAAAAATATTCTTTCCCAGTTGGAAAAGTTGAAATATTAACATTATATCCTCTTGATTTTGAAGAGTTTCTTCATGCAACCGGCAATATCGATATGAGCGTTCTAATTCGGGAAAAATATAGCGAAAATAGCGAATTTTCGTTACATAAGACGGCGATGGATCTCTATAAAAAATATCTTATCGTAGGCGGAATGCCTCGCGCCGTTCTTGAATATATTGAGAAGCAAGACTACAATTATATAATAGCGTCGCAAAAGAATATCAACGATTCTTATTTGGCTGATATGGCTAAATATGCGACTCCACATGAGACTACAAAAATAATGGCGGCTTTTAACTCTATACCGGCGCAATTAGCAAAAGATAACCGGAAATTTCAATATAAAGTTATCAAATCGGGAGCGCGCTCTTACGATTACGAAACTCCGCTCGACTGGCTTAAATCTTCAGGCATTATTATAAAATGCGTTAAAGTCAACGAAGCAAAATTACCGCTTTTGGCTTTTGTCGATAACGCCTCGTTTAAAGTTTATATGCTTGATCCGGGACTGCTTAATTCAAAACTCGCTATACCGCCAAGCATAATACTTTCCGATAATCCGAGTTTTAATAATTTTAAAGGGGCGATAACCGAAAATTATGTCGCATCGGCGCTTTTAAATAGCGGAAACATTCCCTATTACTGGGAATCTCAGGGAAAAGCTGAAATTGATTTTGTTATACAGGATAAAAACGGCGCTATTATCCCTATCGAAGTAAAATCCGCAAATAATGTGAAAGCAAAAAGTCTCTCGGTATTTATATCAAAGTATAAGCCGGACTACTCGATAAGAATCTCGTCTAAAAACTTCGGTTTTGAAAACGGTATTAAAAGCGTTCCTTTGTACGCCGTTTTTTGTATAAATAATTAGATTATTTCGCGTACTTTTTCTAATGAGGCAATATGGATACGCCGATAAGATAGATTATGTCTACTAACGTTAGTATAAAAAAACCGGAGTTTGAATAGAATAATAAACGTACAAAAATATATAAAATCCGCGTGAAATTTCTAATTAATTTAACGGATAGAAGATTCTTTTTTTTTATTGATTAATTATTTTATAAGATTTATAATTGATCGTTAGAAATAATAATATTTTTAGGGGCTAATAAGATGAAAAAGAAATATTTTCATATTATACAAAATCTAAAAAATGCATATACGACGAGAAAAATAATATAATAGAAGTTGCGAATTATGACGAAAAAGACGAGCTTTCTAATACTAATAAATATATATATCAGGACGGAATTCTTTTGGAAGAACAGACTTTCACGTCGGGAGACGATACTCCGACAAGAGTAATTTATACAAATAAAAACAGCAAACCCGAGGAAATTCTAGCAAAGTATAAAGACGGATCGATAACTTCAAAAAATAGGTATAAATACGATAAAAACGGAAATATGCTTGAAGAGATTGAATATGATACTGAAACGGACAAACCAGATTCTAAGGATGTTTATAAATACGATGCGAAAAATAAAGTTACTGAAAAACAGATTTTTTCTACAAACATTTTGAATTATAAAACAACATATAAATACCATACTACCGGGGCGTTAAAGGAAGAAATTGAAATTGAATACGAAGAGAATATTAAAAAGAAAGAAGCGGCTAAAACTATAATTAAATACAACGATAAAGGTGATAGAATTTCTTTTGAAAAATTTAACGGAAAAGATCTTAGCGTGATGATTAAATATACATACGACAATAACGATAATCTGATTGAGGAGAATGAACTTGATCCTACTAACGAAAATATAATCAAAAAAATTAAGTATCAATACGACTCAAACGGTAATTTGGTATTAAAAACTGTTTACGACTCGGATAATTACCCCGTTCAATATATGGAAGTCGTTTACGAGACGTTTTGAATAATATCGATATTGAGAAAAGCTTAAAAAACTACGACATTATCAGAAAATCAGGAATATACTTTCTTATAATGCCGTCGGTATTATTACTCGGAATCTTATCCATTGTAAGAACGAATTTGGGATAATTGTCGTTAATTTTATAAAACGGTCTGTATTCTCGCTCGCGAATCTTTTCATCCGCAAGTAGATACGCGACCTGAATATAGACCTTCTCGTTACTCTTTTCTGCGATAAAGTCAATCTCATAATCGTCGATTTTACCAATATATACTTGATACGCTCTCTTTTTTAGTTCCAGATATACAATATTTTCAAGATACGCATTAATACTATTTTCTTTATAACCAAGAGAAGCGTTTAGAAGCCCGACGTCTGTGAGATAATATTTTTCATGAGTCTCTAGATACTTCTTTCCCGCAATGTCGTATCTTTCGACTTTATTTATATAAAACGCCGTTTCCAGATATTTTATATAGTTATATATTGTTTCGATACCTAAAGTTCTTCTCTCTTTTTTCAAATAATCGGCGACGCTCCTAGCCGAGAATATATTTCCGATATTTGAAGCGATGAATATAATTAGCTTTTCAAGTAAAGAAGAATCTCTTATATTATTTCTCATAACGACGTCTTTAAAGATAATACTGTCGCTTACTGAAGATAGATACTGATAAATAGGTTCCACGTTATATTCAATCTGATGGATTCCCGGAAGCCCCCCAAACTTTATAAAATCATAAAAATCATTGTCGGAATAATTTATTATATTCCTGAAACGCATAAACTCCGAAAAAGTTAGCGGATATATATGAAACTCGACATACCTACCCGTTAAATAGGTCGAAAGTTCGCCCGACAACAATCTTGAGTTTGAACCGGTAATAATAATATCTATATTTCCCTCAGATAACAATGAATTAACGAGTTTTTCCCATGATCTTATCTCCTGAACCTCGTCGATAAAAAGATAAAGCCCTCCCGATACGGCTTTTTTTTGTTCTTTTATAAACTCATTTAAAACGTTTATATCTCTGAATTTCTCATTATCAAGAGACTCCATATTCAAATAGATTATCCGCTCCCGGGAAATGTTCCGGCCGACAAGATTCTCAATTAAAAGTTTCATTATCGTACTTTTACCGGTTCTTCTCATACCTGTAATTACTTTTATAAGCGGTTTATCAATAAAAGGCATAATTTTTTCTATATAATGTTCGCGGCTAATCATAACGCTCTCCTATTTGTCTATTATAACAGACATTTACATACAAATCAAGTATTTTGTTCGATATATAAGACAATATTTCCGCTTTGTTTGTCAAGGCGTTATTATTCGCAAGCGATCCTATTATCAACAATTTTATTCCGCCTGATAAATCTTAGTCAGATATCTGGTTATCGTTTCGCAAGCGCTTAAAGATTTTATTCCGAATTCTTTACTTATAAATTTGTAGTAAAGTCTGTTTTTATTATATAAATCGTCGCTAATCTTTCTCTCCCCTGATTTCAAAAAAACGCAATATTCCTTTTGCGATATAATATTTTTCCTTAATAAACTTCTCTTTTCAATTTTTGTTTTATAAAAATTTGTAATATCTTCATCCGTTATAATTGAATCGGCGGTTTTTTTAAGATTCAGAAAATCATTCTTGATAACTTCGCTATATTCATAAATAAATTTTACCCGACGATATATATCTATCAACCCTTCTTTTGCTTCATTTAATAAGTTCTCTTCGGTTTTATTTACATCCGCTTTTGCAAAACTTGGAACATGCGGACTGCCGTACGATATTCCCGTATCTTTATACGGTTCTATCATATTTACGGCAATATGCCACCTGTCTACATAAAAAATAACTCCGACAATTTCTACATTATCATATAAAATCGTTAATTTATCATTCGGATTTATCATAGTTTTCCTCCCCGGTTATTTTCTATCTCTTTAATTTTTAGTTCAAGTTTTTCTTCGAGAGCTCCTAATTTATGATAATACCCGGCATAGATCATGCCTCCCCCGAACATTGTCGTTCCTCCTATATGATTATCAAGAATTCTCTTCATTTTATCTTTAACTTCTTCAATTTCTTTTTTTATCGACTCGACGGTCGACTCTTTTCTTTTCTTTACCATTATTTCATATTCTTCTTTTAGTTTATTCAATCTTTCTTCAAGAGCCGGAATTGTCGATCGGATTTTCTTTCTCAGAAACTCGTCTTCTACCAAATACATAAGCTCAATATTTTTCTTCGTTTCTTCAATAGCGTATTTTAATCCGCTTTCAAACAACGGATCTCCGGGACCGTATTTAGGATACATATGAATTTACCGCTTTAGCTTCGGTTATATCTGTAAGTTCATAAAAATAGTATCTGCTCCTGTTGTTAGAAACAAAAGCCATTACCGACCATATACCTTTGTTGTTTTTTATTTTTATCGGAAGAATAGTAAGAGGGCAATCTTCGCTATTTCTTAAGAATATTACGCATTTTTTATTATTACCGATACAGTCGATTATTGTTTTAAATACTTTGAAATCGGTTATTTTCTGGGATTCAAACTCTATGATTTTTTTTTCGCAACGATAACCCCTTGGGATTCTGTTTTCAAGAGAGTTTAAAATACAGTTTAATGAAACCGGAAATAACGGCGAATTGTTAAGACCTTTAATGAATAGATAGGTAAGATAACTTTCTTCTCCATTAAAGGATAAAAGATCGAAATCATACTGATAAACATAACCTTTTTTATTTTTTGAAAAGACGATTGGCGCATCGAGTTCGTATCTTAAGAACTGAATATCGTTAAGAACAGTTCTTCTTGTAACTTCAAACTCTTTAATTACGTCGTCGGTGGCGCATTTTCCCGCAGTTTTTATCTTCCTGTCGATAAAAAAAACTCTGGAATAAATACTCATAGAGCTCTCCTTTTTAGCTAAATTATTTTTACAAGGCCCGCAATAGGGAACAAATCGGCCTTGATTTTTATTATTATCAATAATAAAAAAACATGTCTTTATAAAAGAACAGAATCGAGATACACACCAATTCTACTATTATTTGTACTTCATTATATCATATTTAGAAAAAATGTCAAGAGAAATATTAATATTTTTTTAGAATATACGGTTGACACATATGTGTCGTTTTAAAAAACACTCTAACCTGCTTATTCCAGCGCTATGATATACCTATACAATCTTTCCGCGAGATTTCTCATATCTTCAAAATTACATAGACTAACGGAGTCCGACGATCTATGACAAAAAGACCAGATATCGCAGAATTTTCTCTCGCTGTATTGTTCCATACTCGTCTTGTCAAAAAGACCGATACAGACGGAAGATACCCCGTTTTTTTGAAGAATCGTAGAGTCGTTAAACGGCGACTTAACGATAACAGAATCAAGTCTTTCAATTTTATCGGTCGACCAGACGATCGACCCTGCCGCCGTTAATTCGAGGTTGATTATATTTAATACTTTGCCGAATATTCCCTCTTTTATTCTGTCGGCAAGGTATCTCGAACCCGAGTCGGTAAAACTTACTTTCTCCTCTTCGTCGGTCAAAACTATTACGGGATTTACTTTTAATTCGTTACGATTTTTTCTCAACATATATGAAAGATTTATCAAATTGACTACCGAAGCAAGATTATCCAATACATTATCGAAATTATAATTTACAGAATCATAATGAGCGATAAACATTATCGTATCTCTTTTCAGATTGAGATTGTCCGTATTAATGAAAATATTGTTATTATCCCGTTTATAATTATCTTTATAATAGAAGATATTATATCTCGACAGCGCCTCTTCAATAATAGCCGCCCTGCCCTTTGAACTATCCGCTTTTGTTAATTTTAATAAAATTTCTTCAATATTCATTTTAATTTCTTCCATTATTACATAATATTCCTTACATTAGATTCGACGCCAATATTTCTTCTCTTTTACCTTTAAAATCTTCTTTGAAAAAATGATTATACAATTTAGAATTTAAGATATCCGACGCGGTATAATTCATAATATTACCGGTTTTTGTTTCAAGAATATTAAACGACGACCAAAGACTGCCGATTCTGTCTATAACTTTGTCGGATACGAGTTTGGCTATATGATAAATTACCGCTTCATTCCGTTTAGTCGCTTCATATACATTAATGCTCCAGTAATCGTTTCTTCCCAAATAATGTCTTCCTCTTATCCACCCCTTTTTGACTATTTCCAGAATTATCTCCTCTCTGGCGCTTCCCTCCGTTCCGGTTTTTTCGTTGTATTTTTCATAGATGGATTGAATATAATTTGTCGTTACTCCAAATTTCTCGGGGTTAT
>JAGOCL010000146.1 GCA_017998755.1 Spirochaetota bacterium
AGAATAGCCGCGCTATACTCGAAAGTTTTTATATATACTTTTTCGATAGGAGCATAGACGGTTATAAAATACAAAAGGGTAAAAATTTTTATAACTATTTCAATTCTATTTTTATCGACTTTTATTATAGGTTTTATCTGACTTATTACGTTACTTCGTTTCATACTATTACTATAAACGATTTTAATATTGAGAAGTTTATTGAGATACTTTTATCGAGCGATCAACCGGTAATAATAAAGATCCGGAACTCTTTTAAAAATATAAATATTGAAATAAAAAATAAAAATAAAATACTTGAGGAGTTGAATATAACGAATGTTAAAAATTTATATAAATATTTTGAAACCGAAGAGGATTACGATAAAATACCTTCCGGAATTTTACCTATTATAAGGAAGAAAGTCGAAATTTGCAGAGCGATAGAGCGCTCGTGTAAAAACGTTAACAACCATAATGAGATTTTAATTAACAATAAGAAGACGTTAAAATTACTGTTTAGCGACGCCGTAAAACTACAAGAAAATACTATAAATCTTCCTAACCGTCATTCGGAGAATTCCATCGGAGAAATACTCTACGAATTAGCGGCTAAAAAATATCTTAAATTCGATAAAAGCGGCGGAGAAAACGCCCAATATTCCCCCATTGAAAAATATTATAAGTTACTTTACTCCTTTGATCTCTCTGTCGACGCGTCTCTATCGTCATATCTAACTACGGCGATGCGCAACCTTAGCATAGATAACCGCAGGGCGGAGCGCAGTAGAATAAAAACGATCGCGTCTAATAAAATAGAAATCGAAAATCGGGATTTATACGACTACGCCGATCCCGTAACGAACTTTAAGCGCGATAATCCGGAGTTTGAATGGATAATAAAACTAAATAAAGAGCGCTTGATTCCCAGAATGAAATTTGTAGATATAAGCGCTAAAGATAAGTTTGTGAAAAATAATATTCTCAACGATGAAGAAATAGAAATACTAAAAAGATTTCTAAACGACGAAAAAAAGAGCGCTATAGGAGATTATAAAGTCGAAAAAGCTCAAAATAAACTATTGATAAATCTTTGGTATATAATAAAAAATGCCGAGATTCTATTTTTTAAAGAAGAAGAGCGCAAAATATATAAAGAGATTGATTTAAAAAAAAATAATCTTGACGAAGTAAAAGTAAAATACAACTATAACGACGACGAGTTTTTAATACTTATTAATAAAATTAAAAGATATGATAAATATATTAGTAAAATTAATGAAATTTCTTTATTTTCATTCGACGAGTTTCGTATTAATAATACAGATAGAAAACTTATATGCGACGGCGCAAATTTGCTGAATTCTTTGTTGTAGCGGAGGCGCAAAATGATGGATTTATACCAATTACTTGAAAATAATTCAATTAACGGCGAACTAGCGACAAAAGATTATCCGTTTATTGAAAAAGATGAATATATGTTCGATTTTGATAGTTTATCGGATTATTTTGACAAACTTATAGAAAGTAGGGGAGAGGACGAAGAGTTTGTCAAACGAATCGTTTATTTTATATCCGTCGTTAACGACGTTCTGTATCTTAAGTTCGGCAAGACCCTAGAACCGCTCAATTATTTTAAAAATCTCGATATTATCGACTCGTTTAGTTCGAGCGTCTTTGATACCGAAGCTTATTTTAAAGATAACGCGCTTTTGAATGATACTACGATCCCGCTTTTTGATCTTCTCAAGAAAGTTATTAGAAAAGATAAATTGGGTTATGTAAGCGGCGCCGTTCGGGCAAGTAAGCCGTTTGTTATAGAGAAACTCAAAGCCGCTTCGGCCGGCGAGAATTTTGAAATCGAGAGAAATATCGACGAAAAATTTATTGTAACTTTTGGCAAAGTTGGCGAGAGGTCATACTTCGTCAGAATTATATCTATCGACGGTAATCCTTTGAAAGGAATTTCTTTTACCATAAAAATCGGGTATTGCAATTTTCTTCTCGAGGGCGCCGAATCGAATTGTATATATAAAGAAGTAATCCTCGACGACGTTACCAAAGATAATATAGAGATATCGTATTATGAGGATTGAGGAAAAAAACGGTAAATTTTACGTTCCGGTAATAAATATCGGGGCGATGCAAATTGACTTTTTCTTTTCTCCGGAGACGAAGTCCGGAATCGATTGGTATATCGGTCCTTTTCAGTATAATAAAGACGCTTTGAATATAGTTAATAAAATCAGAGACTCGATTAACGCTTTATTGGCGATAGATATCAAACAAAAATATGATTCTCCTTATCTCTGGTGTCATTATACGCTTAAAACCAATTCTAAATACGATACGTTTGAAGGCGACGTCGGCTCCATATCGTTGGGGCTATTCTATTCGGTTTATTTCAAGATCAAATACGACGTTTTAATTAACTACGACGCCGTCGTTATTACCGGTTCTTTTCATCTGGACGGCGGCGGAAAGATTGTTCTCGATAACGTAAACGATATACAAAAGAAATTAGAAATTGCCAAAAATAGTTTTGATAACGATAAAAAAGTCGCTTTCATCTATGTTTCTAACGAAGAAGTAAATCCTAAAGACCTTATCGGTTTTGAGAATATTGACGCTTTGAGAATTAAAGAGTTTGACGAGATTGACAAAATTTTAATTGAAGTAGATCGTAAACCCGATAGGAGAAAATCCGATATTTCGATCGAATCTATAAGAAGCAGAATAAACTACTTATTTTCCAAGCATATCGATCGTTACGATGAAGCGCTGGATTTCGAGAAAATGAAGAATGTTTACAAACCCTTTAAAACTGAAACAGTTAATCCGGGAATTTTAAAATTCCGCAATAGCGCGGCCTATTACAATCTTAGCGATATCGACGATCGCGAATTATTTATAAAATACGCTAAATTAAATCTGATATGTAATATTAAAAAAAATATTTTAATGAATCTTAATAATATAAGCGATCAGGGATTGTTAGACGAATGCTCAAGATTTATTGAATATTATCATGCGATTTTTGCTCAAAATTTATTATCAATGTACAAAGAGATAAAATGCGAGAAGTATAAGATTATCGAGGATATGGCGTATAATAATAAGTTTGACGAAATATTTATAAAGAAAAATATTTTTAAAATACAGATCGTCGAACTATATATCGTTTGGAGAGAATACATAGAAAGCGGCGAGGCGTTTAACCGAATAAGATACCATTTGAATAATATCTATGACAATTTCCTCGAAATGGGGAATAATCTTGATAATTTTTACAAATATAAGAAAAACGACGGTTCTCCCGTTGGAATATTTAATATTGTTTGCGAAACGGGAGAATTATACGATATTATCCAAACTTATATACCAAAGATTAATAGCGCGCTTGATTCGATTAAAAAAGAACAAACCCTGCTAAATTCCGATGAAAAAAAGGCTAATTTTCTGGTCGAACTAAACAGATTCGCCGAAGCTTATAGCGAGCGGTTTAGTATAAAAAAGCCGTTGTCGGGATTTAAACTCGACGTTAAAACAAATATAGATATTTTAAACGAGATCTTAAATAAAAATATAAACGATTCGGTCGATATCGCCTCAAGGCATACTTTACCGGAATAAATATAGGACTTGCTTATGCAAAATTTTAACAATTTAAATTACATCGTTAATCTGGAGAAGAAAATTAACAAAAGTTATTTCGACTCGTCCGTAGCCGATAAGGATATCAAAGAAAGTATCTATAATTTTCTTAAGTATCTAAGCGATTACAGCAGTTTTCAATTTGGTAAAGAGTTGAGGGAAGTTTCTCAATCCCTTTTTAAGAAATGGCTCTATCTTTACGAGTCCAGATTTGGCGAAAAACCAAAAGATACCATGAAAAACGAATTGATTTATCATAATCAGGTCTCAAAATGGGTAAATAAGGACGTATCTTCCATAAAGACTTATATAGAGTATATTATGGGTTCGGCAAAATTCTTCAAAACGGACGGTAAATCGATAGATTTATCTTCGAACGTTAATCCGACGTATATCCTAGACACAGCTACCGAAGACGTTATACAAAATAGGATCGTAAACTTTTATACGGACAAGGGATTCTTTACATTCTTTATCAACAACCGCGCTATCTCTCAAACGGATTATAGATATATCTTAGAGAAGTTGTTGAAAAATAAGTTTGTCGATACGCTTAAGGGATCGAGTATCGCTAATTACTATATAGCGATACTCACAACCAGTAAAGAGATATACGATAAGAGCGCCGTCGAGTTAAATAAACTCCTTACAAACAAAAACTTATCCGCTTTATTTGAAAAAATCGACGGCATATTGGGTTACCGCCTCGAAATAAGCCCGTTATTCTGCAAAGTATCGGAGAACGACGAGGAAAACAAGGCGGTTTACGCGGATATTAGCGAGCGGATAGAAGAGATAATCGCGGATAGCATAGAAACGATCTCAAATTATAAAAAGATTGAAACAACCGTCGAGAAAAAAAAGTATGAATCAAATACCGAATATCTCCAAAATCTCGCTAAAGATAATATCTTTGTCGGGGTAAATATCATCGTTTATCTCGCTAAAATAGTAAAATCAAATCCGTCGGCGAATCGCGCGCTTATAGAAAACGTTAACGAAATCATGAAAGAGATCTCCGTCGTTGGAAATGAAGCGGAAGATAAAAATATCAAATTAAAAATTGACCAGTTTATCAATAGAATCGGCTCTATGACAAGCGCGCAGGACCGCGAAAAGGTTATCAATAATATAGAAAAGATTCAGTCGATCTCATACTTTATCGAAAGCGAAGAGGATCATTTTGATAAATACAACAAACTCAAAAGCAATATCGGAGTATGGTTGACGGATTATCTGATAGAGAAAAACAACGCGGTTTATCTGAAAGATCTCAAGCATTTTATTTTTTATATTATCTATTTTAAAGATTTAGGTCGGCTTTTTCAAAAATATTTTACGACGCCGCAATATCTAAAGTTGCGCGCTCAATATACCGGTTTATTGGACCAGCGATACGAAGATATGGAGCGATACTATTACAACGGGCAGACGTCCGCCGATTTATCTACTTTTATCTATAAGGGGCTTAATTTCCCCGAGTTTTTCTACTTCTGGGACGCTTCGGTAAAATGCGATTTCAAATATATCAAGTATATTTTCAAACTGCTGGACAAAATCGAAGTTCGTATTACAAATACGGGCGTTATTAAAATAGACGCGCAAAACGAAATTGCAAAATTGTTGAATTCCGACGACAAAAACTGCGCGCAAGATTTGACGAAATATCTAAACGCCAAAGCCGGCAGTTTTGCAAACAACCCTAATAATCTGAGAAAGATATTCAGATACAACGTTGAAAAATTGAATTATATGGAAGAGCTGTTATCTTTTCCAAAATTGATAGAAAATCTCTTTGATTATTATAGTTTCGATATGTTTAAATACGTTTTGTTTTATTTCGACAAATCTAAAAACTTTAAACTTGACATTCTTACGGACTTTCTGCTATCTTGTTCCGAAGAGGATTTCGCTTTCTATATTTTCCTTATCTATTTTTATACCGACTTGTATTCCGACGTTTACGGCTCGATTCACTCTCAATTCAAGAAAATCAACTCGACTTTTAGGAATAAACCGGTAAATGCAGACTCTCTAGCGAAAATATTGGAGATATTCAAGCATTTTAGGGCTTTCTCAAGCATGACGGAGATAATCTCAAACGTTATCGCAAAACTTGATAATGAAGGGCTTACCGATTTGAGTTGTTATTTTAACTGTTTGTATCAATACCTAACGGAAAAAAAGATAAATACTAACTTTAACGAAATAATTAAAAACGATTTTCTTAAGGAAGAACTTAATCTGTTTGAAAACTATATTATTCAGACCGAAGCCGATGAAAAAAAGAAGATATACGGTTTCTTGAATAAATTGTTAAAAGAAATAGCGAAATAATACAAACTTTTTGTTTCTTTTTTTTCTAAAAATATAATTTAATTCGTATTAATAATTATAATAAAATAAAGGAGACGATCTATTATGAAAAGATTGATTATTCAAAGGCACGGTAAGGCGGAGAATAAAACCGCTTTGGATTCCGATAGGGATCTTGAACTAGAGGGGGAAGTGCAGATCAAGAAAGTAGGGGATAGCATGAGAAGTAAAAAAATTATTCCCGATCTGATTATCTTTTCTCCGGCTTTGCGGGCGATAAAAACCAAAGATATTATCGCGGAATCGTTAGAAATATCCTCGAAAAGTATTATAGTAAAACTAGAGCCGGTTATATATGACAACGATTATAGACAAATACTAAAACTTATTTCCGATACAGACGACGGTATAAATACTTTGATGATAATCGGTCATATTCCGTCTTTAGAAGAAGTTCTTTATTTCTTAATTAAAGAAAATAAACCGATTGGAACGGGGAAGCAAGCTGTAGTCGATATTGAGATAGAATCATGGCGCGCCATAGAAAACAGTTCTGGTAAAGCGAGACTAATTGATTTTTATTAGAATATATTATCCCTAAATAC
>JAGOCL010000147.1 GCA_017998755.1 Spirochaetota bacterium
CTTATCAGACTTTTTAAAAGTAATTTTCTGGCCTATATCCAGTAAAATAACTTTCTGACCGTCGAGAGTGATTTGCGGTTGAGCCGACGACTCTTTAATCTTAACGGTAATACTTTCCGAGAAAGGAACTATGTACGGACGTATAGCAAGCGTATGCGGACAAATAGGGGTAATAACGTAAGAATCGACTGAAGGATGCAAAATCGGCCCTCCCGCGCTAAGATTATAGGCGGTAGAACCGGTCGGAGTGCTGATAATCAATCCGTCTCCGTTAAAGTCGCATACCGACCGGCCTTCCAGATAAACTTTCATCCTAATCATTCTTGATATACCGGTATGAGATATAACCCCTTCGTTTAAGACGGTAAAAATCTCTTTTTCCCCTTCAACGTGAACTTCTAATAACGTCTTGTAATCAAAAAGCGCTTCGCCGTCGATAAATTTCTTCAAGTATTCTTCAAGCTCGTCTATCTCAACGTTTGTATTAAAACCCAATTGCCCCATATTAATACCGAATATCGGTATATCCAATCCTGCAAATACCCTAGACGTATATAGGAATGTTCCATCGCCTCCGACGGACAGAGCGGCGCTAAATTCTTTAGTTATGTCTTTTTTTTCTCTGTGTAAAATATTATACAAATCAAAATCTTTATTTGAATAAAAAAAGGTCTCAAATTTAATATCATACCTCTTTTCTAAAAGAGATATTCGAGCCATAAATTCCGGTATATCTAACTTCTTTTCGAGAGCGACGATCGCTATTTTATTCATTCTGAACCTTTTCTACTACGAGTAAGATTACTATAGTATTATCTTGTTTAAGGGATACTCTACTATTCCCGAAGCTCCATTTTTTTTCAATATTGGAATAAGATCTCTAACGACCTTCTCTTCAATAATGGTATTAACCGCAATCCAACCGTCGTCCGTAAGATTACTTATTGTAGGTTTCTGTAGCGCGGGTAATACGTTTATTATCGAATTGAGATTTTTCTTCTCGACGTTCAACATTAATCCGACTTTATTATCCGCTTCTAACACCGCTTGAAGCGCCATATTGATATTTTCGATTTTATTTTTCTTCCAGCCGTCTTTTACCGCCGCTTTATTAGCAATTAATTGAGTCGTTGAAATCATAACTTCGTCAATAATAACAAGGTTATTCGCTCTCAAGCTCGATCCCGTTTCCGTTATATCGACAATCGCGTCGACTAATTTCGGACATTTTACTTCGGTCGCGCCCCAACTAAATTCTATGTGAGCTTTTACTCCGTTTTTTTCAAAATGCCTTTTTGTTAACCCAACGGCTTCGGTCGCTACTCTTTTCCCTTCAAGATCTTTAAGAGTTTTGATGTTAGAATCTTGATGAACCGCTACTATCCATTTAACCGGATTTTTACTCGCTTTTGAATAGTTCAGTTCCGATATATAATCGACTTCTGCTTCCGACTCCATTACCCAGTCTTTGCCGGTTATCCCCGCGTCAAGAATTCCTTCTTCAACGTATCGAGCCATCTCCTGCGCTCTTACCATAAGTAACGACAACTCGTCGTCGTCTACCGTCGGATAATACGATCTAGACGACGTAACTATTTTGTACCCAGCTTTTCTAAACATATTGAGAGTAGCCTCTTCCAAACTCCCCTTAGGTATCCCAAATTTTAAAATATTTCCCATAAAATCCCCTTATTTTTTATATACGTCATTCGGTTCAAATTTTTTTATTTCGCCGTTATAGACCCATTTACCGTCTTTATAACTCCTGAAAAAGCAACTTTCGTACCCTTCGTGGCAAGCCGCCGCAAGTCCCTTTTGTATAACCTTGTATATCAAGGTATCATTGTCGCAATCGATCATTATATCGACTATTTCCTGAAAATTACCCGATTCCTCCCCTTTTCTCCAAAGTTTACCTCTAGACCTTGACCAATAAGTCGCCCTTCCGGTTTTTAACGTATATTCAAACGCTTCTTTGTTAATATAGGCAAGCATTAATACTTTTCCGCTCTCGGCGTCTTGGGCGATAACGGGAACTAATCCGTTTCCTTTTTCAAAATCTATTTCCAAAATAATCTCCTTCATGTTTGTTTATTGTAAATAGGATTATATTATATTATGAGTAAAATTCAACTAAAATTAAAATTTATTTAGGAGTCTATTTTTCTTTTAAAACATCAACAGATACCGGAGAGATAGAATCAATTATAGATAGAAAACTTTCTTCGTATTTTTCATAAGTCTCAGATATCGCTAAGGCGAGAACCATAACAATTTTATCGTTTATAGTCGATAAAATCATCGCGCCTATATCTATCGGTCTTGTTTTATTTAAGACGCCTGTCGCATCGTAAGCGTAGCCCGCCATTCCGTTTAGAGTTAGCGCCTCGATAGTCGTCGTTTCTTTTACGTCCATAATAAAAGAATTAATGTGATCTTTTAGCTCAATTATCGCGTCCGAAGTAGCTTCAGACTTCATAAGCATAAAAATTATAACGATATCCCCGTTTGGTCCGATAGCAATCTGGCCGTTATCTTCGTATTGCATAGTCCAATCTGAGGGTATTTGCATTTTTATTTTAGCGTCGTTATAGTTTATCTCGTCGCCGAACGTTCCGAACGTCCAAGAAAATAAAAATAATAAAAGAAAAAAGAAATATTTAATATTATTCAATTTCATCATATTATCCTATAATTTTTTATTTCTTAGAATTTTTCCTTCGCCGATAACTACCTCAGGATAAGCGCCTAAATAAAACGGATTGTTATTCCACACTATTAAACTTGCCGTTTTACCCGTTTCGATAGCGCCCAATTCGTCTTCAAGACCTAAAATTTTTGCATTCTTATATGTGATCAAAGAGATAGCCGTTTCTTCGCTCATTCCTTGAATAAGAAAATATTTCAAAGACTCTCTTAAATTGGAAGAAAGAATAACCGGATGATCGGTCATAAGTCCAAAAAACGCTTTCGAATCCATAATATTTTTTGTATTAGAATAATGAGCGTGTTTTAATTCGACTTTATAATCAAGAGAACCCAAAGGTCCGTAAACAACGTCTATTCCGGCTTTAGCTAATTCGTTGAAAACATCAATATCCGTTACGTCGCAAACATGATCCGCCGTAACTTTTATATTATATTTTTTTACAATATCAATTAAATACAGGGCGTCGTCCTCTTTATGTACGTGAACTTTTACGGTCTTCTTTCTTTCAAGTATCTCCAGAAGAGCCAAGTCTTCAGGAGAAAATTCGAGTTCATATTCGGTATTAATTATGCGTTTTTCTTTTTCTATCGATTCTTTATCAAGATTTTTTTCTTTAATTTTATTTTCAAGCTCGTTTATTTTTTTTTCTTTTGATAAAAGCGCTTTTGCTTTTTTATTGAGTAAAGTATCAAATTTGTCTTCAATTAATGAATAAACTCCCATTCTGGTATTCGGTCTTTCTCCTTTCCACGAGGTGGTCGAACGAGGATTGTATCCCAGAGCCATTTTATATCCGTAATCTTTTATAACGGCGTCTCTCCTGTTTTTAGAAAAGTTTTTTATTACAAACGCTTTTCCTCCAAGGATATTTCCGCTTCCGGGAACTATACAACTATATAAAACTCCGAAATCGACCGCTTCTTCAAAAGCCCTGTCGTCAAAATATATACTATTTAAAGGATTTAGCGTCGGTTGAATTTGCCCTGAATGATCGTTAGTTTCCCCTTCCTGATACGGCTCCCCCTGTCGCTCCATACCGATATGCGAATGCGCGTCGATAAAAGCGGGAGTTACGACTCCGAAGAAATCGTACTCTTTTTTTTCTTTAGAAACTTCGACTATTTTATCGCCTTCAACCGTTATATAAACGTTATCTGATTTAGATTTAGATTTACCGTCGAATAAAGTTGTAGCGCATATTACTATTCTGTTTTTGTTCATATACCGCTCTTTGCTTATAATATAGCAAAATGTATATTAAAATTATGAATAATAAATTTATTTTTACATCCTTTTACAAATAAAATCGGTCTTTAATAATTGTTATAATATTTTTAAATTATATAGAAATAAATTTTATGTTGACTATTTTTTTCGTATAACATATAATTTTTCTTATAAAAGAATTCATTGGAGGAATAAAATGGGCGTATTTAATTTCATAAAAGGTCAATTTATCGACGTAATCGAATGGGTTGACGATTCCGCGAACACTATGGTATGGAAATTTCCCGATAGCGATAAAGAGATAAAAAACGGAGCGCAATTAACGGTTCGAGAATCGCAAGTCGCAATCTTTTTAAACGAAGGAAATATTGGCGACGTTTTCCAACCGGGGAGACATACGTTAACTACCCAAAATATACCAATTTTAACATCTTTGAAATCGTGGAAATTCGGCTTAAATTCTCCTTTTAAAGCGGACGTCTATTTTATAAATACAAAACAGTTTTTAGATCAAAAATGGGGGACTACCAACCCGATAATGATGAGAGATAAAGAATTCGGAGCGATTCGACTTAGAGGTTTTGGGATATACTCCTATAAAATTTCGGATCCGGTGAAATTCTTGAAAGAAGCTCTCGGAACGAAATCTTTATTCACGACGGACGAATTATCGGGCCAATTGAAAAGAATGGTTATCTCTTCAATTAGCGATTATATCGCCGAAGCAAAAATCCCCGCGCTAGACCTTGCGATGAACTACGACGAACTAAGCAAAGGGACGGCTCAAAAACTTAACGTAGAATTCGCAAATTTGGGCTTATCAGTCTCTTCATTCTATATAGAAAACTTATCTCTCCCGGAAGAAGTCGAGAAGATGTTAGACAAAAAAACTTCGATGGGAATAATGGGCAATCTCGACGAATACGCAAAGTTTCAAATGGCGGACTCAATAGACGACTTTGCAAAAAAAGAAGGGGGCAACTCCATGGTCGATATGGGAGTCGGTTTGACTATGGGAAATATGATGGGCGCCATGATGGGAAATAATATGAATAAAAATACCGGAGGAACAAACGTTAATTCCGGCGGTATGCCTCCTCCAATACCCGGAAATGTAAAATTTTTTGCAGTCGTCAACGGTCAACAAGGCGGTCCTTTTGATCTTGCCGTTATAAAACAGATGATCTCTTCGGGACAATTAACTAAGGAGACTCTAGTGTGGAAAGACGGGATGGCTAGTTGGTCGGCGGCCGGAAGCGTATCCGATTTGTCGGGGCTCTTTGGCGGAACGCCTCCCCCGATACCGAATATGTAAGACGGTAATAAGCGATATTTCATTATCAGAAAGCTATAAGGAAGGATATTATGTCTGATTTAACCAAAAAAACTTCTACCGACAAGTTTGCCTGTCCGTCTTGCGGCGGCATCATGGAGTTTGATCCGGAATCTCAAAAACTAAAGTGCCCTTTTTGTTCAAATACCGTTTTTGTTGAAAGCTCCGCGGGCGAAATCAAAGAGTACGATATAAATTCAGCCGAAAAAAACGCCAACTATAATTGGGGCGATGAAAAAAGAGTTATCAAATGTAACGGTTGCGGCGCTGAAACCTTGTTAGATACGGAGAAAACGGCCGAGTTCTGCGCATTCTGCGGATCTTCGCACATAGTCAAAAACGAAGACCAAAACACTATCGCCCCCGAGACTGTAATACCTTTTAAAATTGATAAAAACAAAGCCGTTGGAATGTTTAAAGAGTGGATTAAAAAAAGATTTTTTGCTCCGAGCGCTCTTAAAAAAAGCCATACTCTAAATAAAATAAGCGGAGTCTATATACCGTATTGGACTTACGACTCCGATACGTATTCTCAATATACCGGAGAACGGGGGACTTACTATTACGTTACCGAATATAGAACCGTTACGGACTCCGAAGGGCGACAAAGTCAAGTCGCGCAACAGGTAAGAAAAACTAGATGGGAATGGACGAGCGGCAACTATTCGGAATATTTTGACGACGTGTTGATTACCGCTTCGACTAATCTCGATCAGGGAATAGTGAAAAGAATCGAACCTTTCGATCTCGGAGAATTAACCTCTTATAAACCCGAATATCTATCCGGCTTTTTGGCTGAAAGATATACCGTGAATTTGCAAGAGGGTTGGCGCAAAGCGTCGGAAGTTATTAAGTCTAAAATTTATTCGGGAATAGTCTCTCAAATCGGCGGCGACGAAGTACGCGGCGTAAATTTTACAACCGACCATAGAGACGTAAAATTTAAACATATTTTACTCCCATTATGGATATCTTCATACGTTTTTAAAAACAAAGTCTATAACTTCCTGATTAATGGTCAAACCGGAAAAGTCGGAGGTCGAGCGCCTGTTAGCGTCGGAAAAGTAATCGGACTAATTCTAGGTATTATAGCCGGCGGATTTGCCATATATTATCTATTTACCGGTCTTGCGGCGGCTCTGGGCGGTTAAAAACCAAAGCAGGCATGGGAATATTATAATCCATTCGTATTTGGTTCGGTTGATAATTACGACGACGAATCATGTTTTTTTGAATGGAACGGTTATAAATATTCTGACTTCTTGGCTGAATGGCCGCC
>JAGOCL010000148.1 GCA_017998755.1 Spirochaetota bacterium
TATAAACTGGCGGCTTGAACTATCATATCTTCTAGTATGAAACTACATATCTCATTTAACGGCAAGGATATATGCTTGGCTAAATTCCAAAGAGAAATAACTTGATATTGAAAAAGACCGATTTTCTCTTCGACTATCTTTTCGTCCGTTATATCTTTTTGCGTACCTATCATTTTTATAGGATTTCCGCTTTTATCATACTCTATAAATTTCCCCCGCGCCCATAGCCATTTCCATTTACCGTCGCCGGATTTGAATTGATATTTTAACTCAAAGAATTCTTTTTCTTTATTAATATACGCTTCATAACTACGTTTAAATATGTCTATCGAATCGGGGTGAGTAAGACTTTTCCACCAATCAAAATTAAAATCGGTACTTTGTTCTTCGTACCCCATGAGCTTGATCCAATCGCCGTCGTAGATTATTTTATTAGTAATTAAGTTCCACTCCCATAGTCCTTGACGAGTCTCTGTAAGCGTCATTCTTAGACTTTCTTCGCTCTTTTGCAGATTTACTGCCAAATTCTCCAATTTATCGTTGGTATTTATCAGTTCCTCGTTTGATTCTTCTAACTCTTCAAGAGTTTGATTTAATTCTTCGTTTAAAGATAGATATTCGTCGTTCTTCTTGTTAAGTTCGTTCTCATACTTTATTCTTTCGCTTATTTCCGTCGTTAACGACGCCGTTTTAACCTTTACCTGTTTTCGCAATACTATCATATAAGACATTATTAAAATCGCAATAATCGGAATTAATATCGAAATCAAAAGAGTTGCGATAATTTTTACCCGTAGCTTTTTTTCTATCAAATTTGGAAACCATTTTTCATATAATCTCTGGTACTCCCCATTACCGTAAACTATGGCAAGCCCTTCGTTGAGTTTATCTAAGAGCTCGGCGTCTCCTTTTTTAACGGCAAAACAAAATTTCTGTTCAAAATCCTTCAAATCGACTCTGATTGATGAAACGCCGTCTTCGCGAAGTTTAGTTAGCGCTTTGACGTTATGAATTCGGTAACGATCCATAATTTCTGCTCCGACAAAGTTATTTGCCAAAACGGCGTCCCCCCTGCCGGAACTAAGTAGTTTAAAAGCTTCGTCGTATGTTTCAGTGGGCGTTATATACTCTGAAAGATTTTTACGTACGGCATATTCGTGAGCGTTATCGCCTTTCATAACAAATATTTTTTTTCCATACAAATCGTTTTCCGATTTGATATTTTTTTCGTTTGTTCTTATAAATATATTGCCATGCAGTATGATATAGGGAAATGTAAAATCAAAATAATTCTCGCGTTCCGGAGTCCTGCCCACTAAAGGAAGAACGTTGAGTTTACCGTCTTTTAAATCGTTCTTGATAGTATCCCAACTATCTATCTTGAACTCAATTTTCATATCAAAAACTTTTACGACTGACTTTAATAATTCTACGGAAAATCCGTCGGCGACGCCGTTATCCGTAACGGAAAAAGGGGGATAGTTATACTCTGTCGCCGATTTAAGAATTATTTGCTCTTCAGAAAACATAAGACTTGCAAAAACAACAAATATTAACGTAAATAAAATTCTAATTTTCATTACCTGCCCTCAAAGCGATTATAATGAAATAATTTATTTTTATCAATCAATTTTATTTTTTATTACCAGAATTCAGATATATTAATTTATAATAACCTATTAAAAAAAGTCCGCTATATTTTCGCCGGAAAATATAGCGGGCGCATTATAATAAGCTTTTATGATATCTACTCGTTTTAATCCTTGTAAAACGACGATTTTTCGTTAGCAAATATTTTATCGTTTTTCCCAAACCGCAAAACGTCGATACGTCTTAATTTACTATCGATAACGGATCTTACTTGAGAGCTTACAGACGCCGTCGGCTCGTCAGATTGATTCTCAAGATCGTAACTTCTAGTCTCCTCTTTTACGACAAAGAGCTCCCCTTCGTAATACCTCGACCAATATTTCTCCATTGAGACTTTTGCGGTATCGTTAATCTTATTGTTGTAGTAGTACGAATGTTTTATCTCCGTTAATTGATTCCCTTCCGCGTCGTAAGTATAGTTTACGTAGAAATCGCATTTATTCTCGCTGTAATGAAGAGAATTGACTATCAAGTTTTTCCCATTAATAGTATCATATGTGTCGTTATACCACGTCGATATCTGCTCGCTTTCGTTTACCGAATCGCTAACGTATCCGTATTTCGCTTCCCTTACTATGAAGCGTCTACTCGGATCCCAATCAAATTGATAAGCGTATTTATCGTAAATTACTCCGCCCGTTTGACGAACGACTTGCCTGTTCTCCCTTATACATTTATCGAAAGCGTTATATTCCGGAAAGACGACGTCCTTGATCGTATAAACGCTTTCCGTCTGATTTCTGTAGAAGAATATTTCCTTAGTATAAGTCGTTCCGTCGGCTCTATACTCGTCCACTTTCTCCTGCGATAAAACGCCGTCGCCGTCGTACAACCTTTCGTATAGCCGTTTGCCGTTAAAGTTGTAATACGTCTCGTAAACAAAATTATCCGTCAAATAAGTAACGCCGTCGGCGCTTAAATCTTTACATTTCAACGTTTTTTTGTAGCCGTCCGACGGAATCGTTATGGTAATATCCCCCGAAAGATCGTCGGCGACGACAAAAGTCCTATCAATAGTCGCGTCCGACAAAGCCGTCTGATTAAAAGTATATCTACATTTACCGCTGTCGTCGTCGGGATGAGGAGTAACGGCTACGTCGACGTATGTGTCGATCGCCGACGAGTCGTAATCGTATTTAAAATTAATTTTGATTTCGCCCATATCGGCAACCTCTTCGATCAACCAAAGAGTCCCCATGTAGTTTTCGTATTTTTCATAGGAAGACGACGACGAATATCCGGGCGCGACCGCGGGAGTATCCTCCGGCGTCGCGGGACATCCCGTAAAAATATAAACAACGCATATAACTGTTAGTAAAAATATCAATCGTTTCATTAATTTCTCCTTTTTTTACATACAACCGATTTTATCGAGTAGCGAGATCAGTTCCGCCGTGTTAAACATATCAAGCTCTTCGCTCAACTCGTAAACGTCGATATAACTAAAAGTATCAAACGACCATTTATCTTCCGTCAGAGCGTAAGAGTTCTCAAAGAGCGTCTTATCGTCGGCGAATAGCGAGCCGACCGCTATCATCCCGTCTATTACCCCTATCCATTTATCGTATTCCGTCGGGCTAAATTCTTCCGGCAAAAATACGTAATTTGCGGGGTACTTGCATATCTCGTTATTCGGCTTACCAAATGCGAACGGCGAAGTTATCCGTACTCCACCTGCGGCGACGGTAGTCGGATTGGTATAAGGGGGATCGACGCTAAACGTTAGACGCGCCTGCGCTTCCATGGTAAGCAAAGCCCAACTCAAATCGACGATCGTATTGGTAAAAGTTCCGTTTAATAAATCGTAAGCGACGTTTAGATAAGGACCGACGGATAGCGCCGCCATTGCGTTTAGTCCGAGATATACCGAAGGTTTACCGTAGATAGTCTTGTCTGTCTTGTAATCAATAATCGCTATCGCCGAGGCGTTCCCCTCGAGTTTGATATACGGACCCGAGCCGACGGTAAGACTGGCTAACTTTAGTCCGAAGCAAGTAAGCGCCGGTCCGCAGTTGATCCCAGCTTTTGCGCTTCCGCTCGCTTCGGCGTTTATCCCTAGAGAGAACTTCCTTTTCGGGAAGGTTGTTTCGTTTTTAATAAGGTCTTTTTGAATCCTTAGCGTCGGTACGGAATATGTAAAATCATAGGACTTTTTAACCCACTTCAAACCTTTTCTTTTGACCCAGGTCAGAGCGTAGTAATATATAGTTTCGGTCTTTTTTTCCCAAGTAAGCGAAGGGGTATATCTTACTGAAACGTGGGATTCAAACGAAAATTCAAGCCGTTTAGACACCTGTATAAACAGCTCCCCTTCGAGAGACGCGACCAGTTGGACGTTCAAACTTATGAGACCGCCCAAAGTCCCGCCGTCCACAGGGATAAGCGCCAGATCTTTGATAACGTTAAATTTCTTACTAGACGCTTCAACAGACGCCGATACGCCGATTTTCTGAGACTCGTATATATCCGTCCCGAAAGTCATATCGTAATAAAATCCGCCGCTTACGGGGTTGGCGATAGTCGGCGTATTTAGCCCCACTTTTATAGTCGGCGGGTTAATCGTATAAGAGTTGTTCACCGCAAAAGTAAGCGCCGATTCTTTTTCGACGGAGGCTTCGTTCGGTTCGTCCGCATCTGCCGTTGGATCGGCTAATAACTGTTCCAAATCTGTAGTTACCGCCAGTTTGTTATTACTATACGTAGTACCATTTATAGTTCCGCCGAATGAGATATTTATCGATACTTCCGGATCGTTTGATCCTTTTGTAAACGTAACTTCCCCTTCAAAAGATAGATTGAGAGAGTTGACCGTACCGCTTACTTCAGACCTGTATCTGAGCGCGTCGGGAATAATAATATTTACCCCTTCAGCCGCTTCTATGCCGTCCCAATAGATCGACCCGACGTCGACTTCCTGCTCGGGAACGTAGTAATTCTGGATCGCTTCCTCGATAGCCGGAGCGCTTGTTACAATTTTCAACGTATTAGTCGTTTCGTCCGCGTAAACGCTTCTGACTTTTTTTATCGTCCTTGTTTGTTCGTCCACAAAAATGTCGCCGGGCGCGAGCTCTTGCATACTTTTTACTTTCGAATTATCCGATAATTGCCTGATTTGTCTCAAAATCTCCGGATCGTCCACAATATTTACCACTCCGGGAGCGAATTTGACGGTTGAATTCTGTATTCCCGCTGAAAAGCCGGCTTTTAAGCATAGTAAAAGAGCCGCGCTTACAAAAAATATTTTAATTTTGCTATACATTCTCCCCCCCTATCTATAAAAAGAGCCGTTAAAATCGCCGTAGTCGTAATCGTACTTTATAACGTTGCCGTCCGGTAATTCTTTAACGATTCCCATCAAAATATTTTTACTATTATAAACGTATGTAGTTTTGACCTCTTTACCGTCGGAATCCGTTTCGATCGAATATAATATTTTTTGATTAGTTTCGTCGTAAACGATATTCATACTCTTTTCGACGACGTTTCCTCTGGTATTGTTTACGACGCTTCTGGACGCTATATTTCCGGTCTGGTTGTAGCTGTAGTTTATCGTTACGATATTACCCGGTTTCATCTGACGGTACGAGTTGATTCGACCTTCGGGGTTGTAGCAATAATTATTTTCGGTCATAACGACCTTATCGTTTTTATAATAAATTTTTTCTACGATTCGTCCTTCGCTATCGAATTTTGTCCTATAAAGAACTTTACCGTTTTCATCGACGACTTCAACCTTTGGATCTGTATCGTTAGCCGTCGCAATGATATCAATCTGCGGAACGGAAGTATTTGAACACGATACCGCCGTTATCAGAATTATGATAAACGCGCATAATACAAAAAAAATAAAAAAAGCGCTCTTTTTCATAAAAACTCCTAAAATTTGAAATATTTGTTAAATTATTCTAAGATAAAAAATTTCTAAAATCAACGACTAAATATAGTGATTTTATAGGTATTTAAACCGCGTAATTTTAAATCTTTTTTTCTATATTGTAAGAAACGATTAATATTTTATTATCTTTATTAGATCCTATCTAAAAAATCAATTAGCTCTTTTCTTTCGTTAACGCCGGATTTTTTGTAGATTTTTTTTACATGACTGTTGACTGTGTTATATGAAATGTTTAATTCGTAAGCGATCTCTTTATACGACGATCCTTTTGTCAAATAGTTAATGATTTCTTGTTCTCTGGAGGAAAAAGAATTTAACGAGATTTTATAATCTGAAAGGGTTATAAATAATCCGATTATATCCATAAACTTATCTTTTATCGGATTAATATCGACGGTATACGTAACTTCGACCTGATTTTTTAGGTCAACTAAGTTTAAATTTATATTTTTTAGTATTATCCCCTCGTCCAAGCATGAATGAAGCTCCGAGCCGGATTCGGTAAAGATAGAAAAAATATTTTTCCCATCAAAAAAGTTATTATAAGCGTTGTTAGTATTTGATCTAATTATCAAACCTTTTTCATTCGTTATTATAAACGGAATTGTTAAATCTTCTATTATTAAATTTGAAAATTGGCTGGTTTTATAAATTTTCAAAAAATTATAACGGGTAATCGTATAATATATGACGATCGAGAAAATAATAATCAGATACTGCGTTAACGAAATAAATTCCGGCTTTATTAATGAAATAAAAAACTGAAGGATATACCCGTAACCATATATTACGATATAAGTCCATTTCATAATACCAATGGTTTTTCTGTCTTTATTTAGCATTTTATCTTTAGAATATTTACTTAATAGATAAATAGAAAAAATATATGAAAACGCAAAATATATAATAACCGTTTTATAAATGTAGGAAGAGGTATTAATTATAATCTGAATTTTATCGTTTTCAACTTTAAGATCTTTTGTAATAGGATTAATCC
>JAGOCL010000149.1 GCA_017998755.1 Spirochaetota bacterium
CGAAGAAGAGATAAATACAGAATTCGATAATATCATAAATAAGCGGTACGGAGAGATTGGGATTTTGCTACTGACGGACAAAGTCGGTTCGAGAATAGAGCGCAAAGTAATGGATTGGCAGTTATCAGGCGAGTATCCTCTTATAGTTGAAATCCCCGATATCGACGGTCGTATGGAGGGGAAGACTACTTTATTGGAATCGATAAGAAAGGCGATAGGGCTTTCCGTATAGATACAAAAAACGATAAATTTGTTTTAAAAAGTCGTCTAAATATTTGAATTTATAAAATATTCTTATTATACTTAACTTAATGGAAAAAACAACAATTGTAAACAGTAAGAATCCGGCCGATTACTCGAGACGATTTAAGAAAAGATTTTTGGAAAGAAATATATTTCTAGGACGTAACGACGACATACTATCTGATATTTTAAATACAAAATACAAAGAGTCTCTATCTGATAAATTTAAAGAAAATAGTTATACTTTCGAATCTATAATAAACAAAATAATCAAATTTAACCTTGAAAAAAGCCGTCTTCGTTTGATAGATTTTAATTATTTTATAGAAAGCGATATTCCGTCAAATATCGTTGGAAATATCTCTTTACTTGAAGATACGTTAAATTATTTGCTTGATTTCATCATAATAAACTCAAAATGCGGTAAAATAACTCTTTTCACAGATTATAGGTACAAAAATATTAATGAAGTAGGGTTATATTTTTCAATAATTTACAAGATAAACGGTTCGGCCGGATTGTCGGCTCTTTTTGATATGAATCTTGACGATATTGAGAATAACTGCAAAGATAATCTTGGAAATTTAAAAATTATAACGGGATTGCTAAAGAGTTATTTTATTTCTCTAAATGTAAAGAAAGATAGCAAAAAAGAGATAAAATTTAGTTTTGAGATACCGTTTAGAGTTGAGGAAAAAAACAATATACAAAATATTGAGAAAGAAGCGCGTAAAAACGACGTTTTACCTAAATACAATATTGGTTTATTGATATACGACGAGCTTTTAAATAATTATATCGCGCAAAAGTTACAGAAATATAATCAGAATGTGATCAATATATCAGATATTATCAATATTCAGGACAATATAAGAGAATACGACTGTATTTTGATTGACGACAATACTTTTTATAAATATCCCGATTTCAAAAAAAACTTTATAAAAAATAACGACGCGTCGCTGGCCATATTGTCTTATTCGAATAATTATTTTAACGAAGACGAATACAAAGAAAAACTTGCCGACGTAATAGTTTACTTCCCTCTGAACGTTGATAAATTTCTCAAATATTTAACTAAATACAAATCCATTGTTTCAAATGACGCTTATTTTGTTAATAATAACAAAAATGGCGAGGATAAAGCTTTTTTTTCTAATTTGGATAATGTAGGTAGAGACATTATAAATATTTTTATTAATAATCACGGTAAAATAGTAGCTAAAATCAGGGAGGATATTGATAAAAAAGAATATGAAACTTTGATTTACGACTGTTTATATTTCAAAGAAGTGGCAAAGATATTCAAATATCAAAAACTAATTGACGTTTTGTATCAAATAGAAAAGAAAGGTATCGAATCAAGTTTAGAAAATATCGAATATTATTACAACAATATGCTTCTAGAGATAGAAAACCTTATAAATAAACTAAAATAATTACGGTTCTAGTCTATTAATATCTCGCGGAAATAAACTCGCCTCTTTCACGTTTGGCAAGTTGCACAGAAGCGAGGTTAGTCTTTCTAAGCCAAGTCCGAGCCCCCCGTGCGGCGGCATACCGTATTTGAAACATTGCAGATACGACTCGAAAGATTCGATGTTCATACCTAATTTGGACATTTTAGCGATATAGTCTTCGTATCTGTGTAGTCTTTGACCCCCCGTCGTTATCTCTAAACCCCTGAACAACAAATCGAAGGAGAGAGACTCTTTAGGATCGGCCGGATCGTGCGCGGCGTAAAATGGTCTTTTTTCGGTCGGATAATGCGTTATGAATACGAAATCGGAGTTGTGTTTCTCTTTAACAAATTTTGATATGAGTTGTTCCTCTTCCGGGCATAAATCGTTTTCTCCTCTGAAATCCTTTTTATATTCTTGAAAAATGATTTCTTTTATCTCGTTAAATTTATAAGTTATGATTTTATTTATTTCGGGAACTTCGATATTCAGCAAATCTATCTCGTACTTGCATGTTTCTTTAATTTTACTAAAAATAGAGTTTAATACGGCAGATTCTATTTGAATGAGCTCTTCAAAACCGCCTGATAAAGCCGTCTCTATATCTAGCGATATATATTCGTTTAAGTGTCTCGACGTGTCGTGTTTTTCTGCTCTAAAAACAGGTCCGGTTTCAAAAACTTTACCAAAAGCTCCGACCATCATCTGTTTGTAAAATTGGGGCGATTGAGCGAGAAACGCTTTTTTTGTAAAATAATCGATGTTGAAGATATTGGCTCCGCCTTCGGCTCCCGAAAAAACGATTTTGGGAGAACAAATTCTTGTAAAACCGTTATTTGTAAGAAAATTTCCGAATTCGTTGAATATCGTAGCGCTTATTTTAAAAATTGATCGCAATTTCGGATGTCTTAACGATAGAGGTCTCAAGTCGAATTTGGTTTCCAAAGATATATTTAACTCTTTTTTAGTAGTATCTATCGGTAAAGGGGAAATCGACGGAGCCGATACGATCTCTACGCCGGTTAAGCTGATCTCGATATCTCTGGGATTTATAGAATTGTCTTTAATATTTGAACTTTTAACTATTCCTTTTACTTTTACCGTAGACTCAACCGCTATGGTTGAAAGATCGATCGAAACGCTATTTTTATCGGCGACGGTTTGTATAGTATACCGCGGCGTTCTTAAGATAATAAACGCTCCCCAACCGAGTACTCTTATATTTGAAACCATACCGGTTAATTCTATCTCTTTTCCGATAATTTCAGTAAAATTTATCGTCGTATCTATATTTTTTAATAATTCAAGCTCTTTCATTATCTTTCTCCATATAAGTAATTTTTGTAATAAAACTAGTAGATTATATGATATTTATAAATAAAAATCAAGATATTATGTTGAGAGGTCAAATTTTAATTTCAGCTTATAAAAAAAAGAGGCGATCCTTTCGAATCGCCTCTTGTACATTTTGATTAGGTTTATTAATTAGTAACCTTAACGCTGTCGAAGTAGAAACTACCCGACGATCTCGCCGATATTCTCCATCGGATGTAATAGTTCCCGGTTAAACCAAGATTTACCGTATAAGCGGTATTTGTACTCTTAATAGTTCCGGTATTGGCTCCGTTACAACTAATCGTCTGTTTAACAGTCCAAGTAGCGTTATCCGGAGACGTCTCAACGACAACTGTAAAATTAGAAGTCGTCGCCGACGCTCTAGCGGAGTAAGTTAACGTTTTCGGATTAGATTTTTGAGGAGTTCTCAAATATCTTCCCGTAGCCGCCAATCCAGCGCCATAAGTTCCCGAAACTTTCGGAGTAGTACTGATATAAGCAGAATTTGAATACCATGCTCCGTCTTCGGCGGTATGAGTCCAAACTCCGGTTGATTTTGCAACAAAACCATCCGTAGTCTCAAAACCGTTGTCAATTAGAGTTACAGGAGTCGCCGCAGTCGATACTTCTTGAAATACTGCGATAGATCTAGCTTTAACTCCATACCAGAAATCGTATGCGGGATCCGGAGCCCATGCGGTTGACGCCGCCCATACGTTGTCGTTCGCTTCAGCCCATTGAGCGGTGTCTATAATTCTAGCCCACTTTTTGCCGGTATCGGCTTTAGGTATGGTAAAATTAACGTCTGCGCTGTAAGAATTGATTAACAGTAAGAAATCAACATTTCCAACTGAAGAACCGTCTATTCTTACCCATACGCACTTATCGGTATCAGTTAACGTACCAACGCCGTCGTTCTTTTTCAAATAGATAGGCATCGTATAACTGGATTGTCTCAAAGCTACATTGTTCTTCTTGATACCAAGAACGTATTTAGCAAACATAAAAATGTTGTTCTTTGCATCCGCTTTTCCATCCGTTCCGAGATTGTTGTGTTGTCCCGTAATAGCAGTTTGCGGAGCGTCTCTGTTGATCATCTTATAGTTGTTCCATGTAGCGACTGAGTCGATGTTATACGGATTGTTGTTTCCGTTTTGCGTTCTACCAAACTCGTCTCCATATACCGATAACGGAACGCCTCTTGAGAACATGTGGATAGTCCAGAAGTTTCTTAACTGTTGTCTTCTCAGAGCCTGATTACCGCCTGAATCCCACGAGTGATTGGTATCGTTTCCGCCGTCCGACGGTCCCCAGGGCCAAGTCAAACTTGAGTTCATTTTAGAATTGTAACTAACAACGTCGGCTAATGTGAAGCCGTCGTGAGCGACTAAGAAGTTAACAGATTTGTGAGGTCCGCCCGAGCCGCCGTCGTAATATCCGTTGTAGGTGCCATAGAATACGTCTCCGAAACTGTAATATGTTCCCGGCTTGTATCCGTTCCCTTTAACGAACTTTCTAACTACGTCTCTATAATCTCCGTTCCAGTCTCCCCATGCCGCTGGGAATCCGGATACGAAACTGCCGCCGCAGTCCCACGCTTCCGCTATCATTTCGACGTTATACGTTGTAATCATACCGGTTATATCTGTGATAACAGGTTGATTGTACGGGTCGAAATTGTAGTAGTTATTAGCGTTTCTAGCGATAACTGGAGCTAAGTCGTACCTGAATCCGTCTACGCCCATTGTGTTGATCCAATATTTAAGAGAATCTGTGATAAGAGCTCTAGTTCCCGCGTTTGTGCAGTTGAGTTGGTTGCCGCAACCGGTCGTTCCATCCCAGTAGAACTTCTTATCGTCGGTTAGTCTGTAATACGAACTGTTAGCCAATCCCGCAAAACTTGTAAGCTCTCTTGTGTACTGATCGCCCCATGTTCCGCCTTCGCCCGTGTGGTTGAATACTACGTCGAGATATACTTCCATTCCCGCGTCGTGGAAAGCTTTAACCATCGCTTTAAACTCTGAAGTAGGTCCGCCCAACGCTTTGTTGTAGGAATATCTTCTGTCCGGAGCAAAATAACCGTAGGTCATATACCCCCAGAAGTTTCCGCCGGCGCCGTTATCCGGATTGATATCGTTCGCAGTCTCGTGAACCGGCAATAATTCGATAGTGTTGTATCCCAAAGCTTTCAAATATTTAGCCATATATCCGGCGCCTTTGTAAGTTCCAAGATAAGAGGTAGGAACGTTAGCGACAGCCGCGAATTCTGACATACCGGTCAATATTGTCGTTAAACTAGCCGCGGAAGCGTCTTTTGTCAAACCTCTAACGTGAGCTTCATATATAACCGCGTCTTTTTGAGCGATTTTCGGTTTGGTTCCAAAACTTGTCGTGTCCACTTTCATTGCGACGCTCTTCGGAGCCCATTTACCCGTGTCGTAATTTCTTCTGGCGATACCCGCATATAATCCGGGTCCCGTTCCGTACATTCCGCCGTTGTGTCCGGCCGCGATCATAGCGGGAGTTTCTTTATCGTGAGTCAACTCCATCGCATACGGATCGTATAGAACTTTGTTCGGGTTAAATCTGTTTCCCGCCGAGTCGACGTCGCTTATGAAGCCCGCCGAGCTGTTGCCTCTAACCCAAGCGTCGCTATAAGGCCAGTTTGGCCCCCAAGCTCTGTATCCGTAAAGATATTTGCTAGTCGATGCGCATTTGATCTTAGCTCTCCATACTCCGTCCGAACCTTTCGCCATGTTATACCAATAAGTAGCGTTGTACCCTGTTTGGTAAGTCGTAGAAGCTCCGTAGTATTCCAATAATACTTTTGTTGCGTTTGGAGCGTAAACTCCGAATTCGAAATAGTAGTTAGTTGTCGTTCCGCTTACGATAGAAACTTGCCTAACCCCTTTTGGCCAGGTAGAAGTTCCCCATGTAGTTTTCGAATAAGGATAGCAACTACTGGTCGAAGTTGTAGGATACTTCTCGCCAATTGCCCTATCGGTACCGATCTCGGTAACCTCGACGGCTAAGTCCTCCTCAACAAGAGCTTCTTGCATATTGTCTTCTTCAACATACAATAAGTTACTGTTTGAGCACCCCATTAATAAACCCAGCGTAGCTAAGAAAGCTACAATAAGAAACATACTTTTTAATTCTTTTTGTTTCATCATTAAAATTCATACCTCCTTTTATAAAAAATTAAATTTACCTAATATAAAATATAACACAAATAAAAAAAAATAAAAGATAAATATGAATAAATTTTCAAAAAAGTCATAAATTTTATTAAATACAATAACTACAATTATAATTGACGATGTTATGATAACTGATGGTACTAATAATAGCAATAAAGAGCCAAAAAACGTTATAAAACGTCGTAATAATCATATAAAGTTGCATAAAAGTCTTAAAAAAAAGAATAAATAACATAATAGATACAATTATAGATAAAATAAAAATCAAATCTATATTATATATATG
>JAGOCL010000150.1 GCA_017998755.1 Spirochaetota bacterium
ACTTACTACCGGTAGAAATAAAATACAAATTTCAGCGATAAACTCTGCCGGAATCGAGAGCGACAAAGAGACTTTCTATATAAACTATAACGGAAAGCCGGCGGCAAGATCGTGTTATATCGTAGCCATAGGGGTATCGGATTACGCGGACGATAATTTCGATCTCGTCTACGCTTCGAAAGATGCCGGAGACGTAGCGTCGTTTTTTGAGAGTAAAAAAGCGCAGTTTGCCGCGGTTAAAGTTCTGAAGATTCTTGATAAAAACGCTACGAGAGAGAATATTCTAAAAGCGAAGGAGTTTCTAGCTCAGTCAAAAGTCGACGACGAAGCGATAGTATTTTTTGCGGGACACGGACTCTTAGACGAGAAGCTCGACTATTATCTGGCGACGTCGGACTTGAACTTTGAAAAACCGGCGGAACGAGGCGTTTCTTACGAAGAGCTTGAGAGCTTGCTCGACGGCATACCTGCTCGGCAGAAACTCCTCCTGATGGACGCTTGCCATTCGGGCGAGATAGATAAAGAGGAGATCGCGCTAGTTGATAATACCGATAACGCCGTCGAAGGGGTTATTTCTCGAGGTCTAAAGAAAGTCGTTGAAAAAAGCCCAGATTCATCTCTGGGACTACAAAACTCGTTTAAACTTATGGGGCAGTTGTTCGCCGATCTTAGCAAGGGCGCCGGCGCGGTAGTTATCTCTTCGGCGTCGGGGACGGAGTTCTCGTATGAAAGCTCGGAGTGGAAAAACGGCGTATTTACTTACGCTCTTCTGGAAGGGTTGAAAACTAACGCCGCCGATAAAAATAAAGATAAAATATTCAGTATTTCCGAAGTCAGAGACTATACCATAGATAAAGTCGTAAATCTGACGAAAGGTAAACAGCGACCTACAAGCAGAAAAGAGAATATCGAGTTTGATTTTAATTTGTGGTAAAGGATGAACTCACCCCCTTTTTCCCCCTCTCTTTGAGAAAAAGAGGGGGAAATTATAGAATAATAATGATATGAATATTATCCAATCTGGGGCTTTTGTAAAAAAAACGGGAATTCCCGTTTTGAATATAATTTTATTGACAAAAAAGCAATATTTTGTTAATATCATTCGAAAAGGACAATAATATGCCTATACCTACCGACGGATTTACAGCCGAGACTGTGTTCAATCAGATTATCGGCTATACTTACAACGATTTGATCTTATTACCCGGATATTTTGATTTTGGAGTAGGAGACGTCGATCTCAAGACTCGACTGACTAAGAATATTTCGATACAGTTACCGTTTGTTTCCTCTCCAATGGATACGGTTACTGAAGAGAAGATGGCTATATATATGGCTCTTCTCGGCGGTATCGGGATATTGCATTACAATAATAAAATTGACGAACAGGTTGAGATGGTCAGAAAAGTCAAACGGTTTGAAAACGGGTTCATTAAAGATCCTGTGGTTCTTTCTCCTAATCATAGAATACGGGATATTCTGGAAATAAAGAAAAGCTCAGGTTTTTCAGGGATTCCTATTACCGAAGACGGAACAATAAATACTAAATTAATAGGGATTGTTACCGGTAGAGATATAGATTTTGAGAAAGACGCGAACAAGAAACTCAAAGAGGTTATGACAACCGAACTAATAACCGCTAAAGTCGGAATCAATCTTAACGACGCCAACAATATTTTAAAGACAAAAAAAGTCGGTAAATTACCGATAGTAGATAACGAAGGTAAGCTGAAAGTTTTAGTCGCCAGAACGGATCTTTTAAAAAACAGAGATTTCCCGTTAGCGACGAAGGATAAAAATAAGCAACTAAGAGTTGGGGCGGCTGTCTCAACGCGGGAAGAGGATAAAGAGCGGATAGAGGAGTTGTATAAAAGCGGCGTCGACGTTTTGGTTATCGATACGGCGCAGGGGTATAATAAATATCAGATAGACGCTTTAAAATATATAAAAAGAAAATATCCGGATATAGACGTCATTTGCGGAAATATTGTAACAGAAGAACAGGCTGAAGGACTATTGAAAGAGGGCGCCGACGGTTTGCGAATCGGTATGGGGCCGGGATCAATTTGCACCACGCAGGAGACTATGGCTTCGGGCAGGCCTCAAGCGACAGCCGTTTATCATACTGCAAAAGTAGCTCATAAATACAATGTTCCGGTTATCGCCGACGGCGGTATCAGCGTTATAGGGCACATTATGAAAGCGCTTAGTTTTGGCGCGGAATCCGTTATGATGGGAGGACTTTTAGCCGGAACGATCGAGTCTCCCGGAGAATATGTTTACAAAGACGGGATGCGGCTCAAAAAATACCGCGGTATGGCGAGTCTTGACGCTATGAAAGACGGCGGCGGGAAAAGGTATTTTGCCGACACTGAAAACATCAAAGTGGCGCAAGGGGTTTCGGGAGCTGTAACGGATAGAGGAAGTTTGTCTGATTTTTTACCGTATTTATCGCAGGGATTGAAGCACGCTTTTCAGGATATAGGGGTTAGAAATATCCCCGAATTGGGAGATTTTATGAGAAGCGGTAAGTTGAGACTGCAAGTCAGAAGCGCTTCTTCGATAAAAGAGGGCGGAGTTCACGACCTGTATCTTGCCGATAACGCTTTTTTATAATTATAAAAGACTCTGTATAACGCGGAAGAGCTAAATAAATAATAATTTTATTTTTCCAATAAGTAGTTTAAGTTGATTATAGCTGTTTGCTTTTCTTTTTGCGATTTTTCAAACTTCCATTTTTGTATTACGGCTATGATTTTTTTATCTTTTTCAAAGTCCCCCGACGTTTCGATAATTTCAACCGCTGTCACGTCGCCGCTTGAGTCAATATCGATTGAGAATTTCATATTAACGTTTGATTGTATGTTTATCCCTCTTAATTCGTCTTCGTAGCTTGTTAATAACGACCTTACGGAGCCGTCTTTCCAATTGATAGGATCTATTTCGAGATCTTTGATCTCCTTTTCAAGGAATTTATCCAAATCCTCGTCGTCAAAAAGTTTTGATATATTTTTAGGAATCGTTCGGGGGGCGAACGAAGTTTTTTCAGATTTGTAAATTTTATTATCTACTTCAACTTGCGTTTTATAGTTGAAAGGTAGCGAGTCGATTTGATTTTTATAACCTTTATGCATCGTTTTGCTACCGGAGGATTTGGATAGCGACCGTCTTATCTTACTTAATTCTTTTGCTGAAAATTTTGAAATTTCAATGTTTGCCGACTTCTCTTCTTTTTCGTAAAGAAATTTGATCTTATTCGGCGTCAATAATATAACTAATATCGCGACAAGATGTAGTAACGAGGATAGCGCCAGATATTTTACAAAATCTTTTTCAACAATTCCGCCAAACATTTTATTCAATCTCTGTTTTTTCTTCAGTAACCAATGAAATATCGGATATTCCCATAACTTTCAATATATCCAGTATGCTTATGATATTTTTATAACCCGTATCGTTGTCTCCTAAAAGATAAACAGTTGAGGTTGAAAAATTTTCTATTTCTTTTATTTTGTTTGATAAATCGTGGATTTCAGATATTTCTCCGTTTAGAGATATATTTCCGTTAGAATCAACTTCAATTAAGATTTTTTCTTTACTAATGGCGCTTTCGCCGGCAAACGACTTTGGTAATTTCATTTTAATGGATCTGTTTAAGTCGAAAGTCGCCGATACCATAAAAAAAATAAGGATAATGAACATCATGTCTAATATCGGCGTCAAATCTAAAGATTGCTTATTAGTTTTAGTAATTTTGAATTTCATATTTTAGGAGCTATCCTTTTTCTGAATTTCTTTTGAAAAAGCGTCGAGACGACTATTTCTATCTTTTTTATTTCCGTCTCGATTTGACGTTCGAAAAAGTCGTGAAAAAAAGTTGTAGGTATAGCGACGATAAGACCGACGGCCGTAGTTATCAGAGCGGTCGATATCCCTTCGGCGACGATTGCCGCGTTGCTGATCCCTTTTTCGACAATGTTGTTGAATGCCGAGATCATGCCCAATACTGTGCCAAAAAGTCCTAAAAGCGTCGATAGTCTGGCGAATATTCCTAAATAATTCACTTTTTTAGAGTATTCCAAGTATAAATAAGAAAAACCTGCGTCAACGAACTCGTTAAGCTCTTCTTTTGTCGTAAAAGTTGAGTTCGCAAAGGAACGTAGCGTATCGTTAACCAACGATTTATTTCCGTTATTGATCTTATCGGTAAGTTCTACGATCGTTTCGTCGGGGCGAACTAAGTCGGCAAGATTAATTCGGTTTTTATATAAGAACTTAAATCTATCGATAACTATTGCGACGGCCAAAATTGAGAAAATAATTATCGGAGTAATTACAAGTATTGTAGATAAAGACATCAGAATCTCCTAGACATATAAATATAACATAAATTATCTTTTTTACAAATATTTACCAAAGAAATTTAACTCCCAATTCGCCCGATAATTCGAAAAAAGGTATGTTTACTATCGTCTTGCTATCTAGAGCTATAAAGAAACTGTAGAATGGAGAATGTTTCGTCTCGGTAACGAATTTATTGGTTATCGCGTAATTTGATAAATTTTCTTCAATATACAACCCCGAACCGAAACTGACCGAGACGTATTTGAAGTTCATTTCTCTGAATTCTATGTCAAAACCAAAGGAGTACGATGAAAATTGTCGAATATAGAGAAGATATGAGTTAAATAGCTTAAAAAAAGTAAAATCGTAGTAAAAAGATGGTAGTAAGTATAAATCGGTTTTATCCGGGTTAAATGCTTCAAAATTGTTAATCGAAAAATTATAATTAGTCCATAAAGATATAACGGCCGTTTCTGCGTAGAAATTATTATAGTTGAAGACAACTTTTATCCCGAAGAGGGATTTATAATCTTTATCAAATAAAATTTCCGTTCCGGTAATTATCTTTTTAAAATCATTTTTTGAGAGATAATCGTCGTATTTGAATAGAGAAAAAGAGAAAAACTTATAGGCGAAGTTAAACGAAACGTTGAAATTAACAATAAAAGTAGCGGGGCTATTTAGTTTAAAATCCATTAAAGTATATAATGAAGCGTAATCAAGGTAAAAAGCGTAAAAAGTCCCGATCTGAAAGAATCTATCAACGTAATTGGTATATCCGCCGTTTTTCATAGAGAGGAAGTCTATTTCGAAGGAATTATAAGAGTTAAAAACGTTATCGTTGAAATCGTATTCTATAACGGACGCTTCTTTTGTTTTAAAATTGAGCGATACTTGACCGAACTCGACTCCGGTTGATAATGCCGAGTCGGATTCGGTCTTATTATATCCGGTATGAAAAGCAAATATAGCGCCGTTTTGAGCAAATTCGAACGAGCCGAATAGGTCGAGATATTTTTTATCGGAATGCGCTTCAACAATAAAAGAATTATTTTTGTCAAATATTTTCAAACTGTACTTATAATTCTTGTAATCGTTGAAAAATAGCGATAAACTAGAGATTAAGTTGATATTCTTTAAAAAATCTGAATTATGATTTATATTATCCGTTTTATCGAAGTTATAGTCTTGAATCTGTTTTTTGTTATTAGAGTTTTTTTCGTTTTCGTCGTCTAATAAGAAATCTGCGTTATCTGAAAGCGCGCCGGTATCTATCGGCAATACGGAATTTTCCAAAGCAGTTTTAAAAGATAAATTCCAGCGTTCATATTTGTAAGTTTCGCGCGTTTCTAGAAAAAAGGTCTTGCTTTCAAAGTAAAATAGTTCGCCGACAGGGTCTTTTATGTTATCTTCTATATCGATTATAATATTTATATCTTCTATCTCAAGCGAGAAAACTTGAATATTAAGCGACAATAAAAGCGAAAATAATATTAGTTTTAGTTTATGAAACGTTACTTCTTCCACTGAACGGAATAGAAACTAAAAGCCACGGATATATCTACGTAGAAACCGCTGTACATCTCGGTTTTAGTTAGATCGTATTGATCCATATCGCCGACTAAATCGTTAGGTACAAGCGGATTGCAAGTTATCCCGGTTCTGATCTGCGGAGTTATCTTGAACTTGGTGTTAGGTATAAATATATCGTAAGCCAAAGAGATAAAGGGCGCGGCGTAGAATGCGAACCTCTCCGTCGAATCAAATTTATCGACAGATATCAGCGGCGAGTATCCCGGAAAAGTAAAGTAAAACATACTACCGAAACCCCAAAGTAGATCGGTTTTGGGGAATGTTCCGCCGACGTATAAGTCCATATCAAATCCCGCGTAAAAAGCGCCGCCGTTTAGAGGAGAAGGGGTTAGAGTTCCCATTGGAGAGTCGCCTTCCATAACTCCAAAAAAAGACGGTCCGGCGAAGAGAACGTCAAATCCGCTTTTAAAATATATTCTAGAACCTCTTTTTATACCGTTGTCCCATATAACCATTTCAACGCCGGCGCCAATGGACCCGGTAAAGAAATTTGAGAAAACCCTTCTCGCTTTTACGACGTTATTACTCGAGTCGGTTAGTACGTTTTTCTCCCAAAATTGCGAATTTGCAAAAGTT
>JAGOCL010000151.1 GCA_017998755.1 Spirochaetota bacterium
AAATATAAGAAAAATATTGAAACTATAAAATCGATAAATTTAGATGAAATGACGCAAACGAATGATTTAGAAAAAAGTCAAGATAAAAACGCTCCTAAAAAAATAAATAGTTTAATTTCTAAAGATTTGGTTATGTGTCCTGAAGAAGATTTCGAGCAAGACTCCGAATATTGTCTGACTTGTAGAAATTATAAAAAATGTTTGGATAGAAATTTAAAGATTTCAAATTAAAATAATATTTTATATACAAAAAAGCAAAAATTCTTTATAATTCTAATACATTCTTTATGATTAACAGGATTATATTATGCAGAAGGATAGACCAGTAGTAATCCCGGTAGCGAGCGGTAAGGGCGGAGTAGGGAAGACTTTTGTATCGGTAAATATTTCTTACGCGTTGGCGGAACTCGGTAAAAAAACCGTATTAATTGATTTGGATTTTGGCGGAGCTAATATTCATACATGTATGGGGTACGATACGGCGCCGGACGGAATAGGCAATTTTTTAAATCAAAAAAATATGAAACTATCCGATTATTTATTGTCGACGACAAACGATAATCTGAAGTTTATTCCCGGCGACGCCGAAATGGTGGGGATTGCCAATATCTCCGCGGCTCAAAAGCGAAAGCTGATTAATCAAATTATGAATATCGAAGCGGACTATGTAGTATTAGACCTTGGCGCCGGTTCGACTTACAATACTATAGATTTTTTTATGATGAGCTCGTTTGGTGTTATCGTCGCGACCCCCGAGATCACGTCTATATTAAACGCTTACGCGCTTCTGAAGAATTCGATATTCAGATTATTATTTGTAGGACTGAAAAAATACCCCGAATCAAAAGAGGTTTTTTCTGATCTAATGAAAAAGGGGGGGGAGTCTGCGTGGAAAGTTAGCGAGTTGTTGGATATGTTGTTTGATATAGACCCTGAAATTCACGCCGAGACTATGACGATAATAGACACTTTTAATCCGAAAATTATCATAAATATGGCGCATAAGCCAAAAGACCTCGCTATGGGAGAAAAATTGAGAAAAATCTCAAAAAATTACCTAAATATCGAGATGGAATACATCGGATTTTTATATAGAGACAAAGTTGTCGAGCGTTCCATTGAGGAGAGGAAACCTCTTTATCAGATAGCGCCGGATAATCAAACGTATCAGACGATAGTTCGCATGGCTTACAAGATTATCAATGCGAAGAAAATGCCGTATTTTTTACTGGATATAGATAATTACGACGAGTCTTTGGAAATGCTAATGGAAGAGGCGACCGACGATCTGGTAACAAGGATAGAGGGGTACGATAAGTTGGCCGATGAAAATCTTATCTCAATAAACGAGCTTTTATCAATAGTAAAGAATCTGGAATACGAAAATCTGAGTTTGAAAAAGAAAATTGAGGAGTTAGAACAAGCGTTGTTAAAAGTAAAAAGATAAATAATTCTATTGATATTTTTGATAATTTTTGTTAATAAAATGGTATGATTGATAAAGAAGAACAAATCGCGATATCTCGATTTATTAAGAATATGCCGCCTTTACCCGTTTCGGTAAGTAAAATACTCGAAGTAACTAAAAACGCTAACGTCGACGCAAAAGAACTTAATAATATCATAAGTCTCGATCCGGTATTAACGGGAAGAGTGCTTAAACTCATAAATTCGGCTTATTATTCTTTGACTAATCAAGTAACGTCTATCGTTAGAGCGATCGTTATGCTCGGTATAAATACCGTGAAGAATCTGCTTCTTTCTACGGCGGTTCTTTCTACGGTAAACGATAAAAATAATTTTAGTTCGTTGGATATGGACGCGTTCTGGAGACACTCTATTTGCGTCGGTATTATGGCTAAAAGCTTTGCTTTAAAGGAGAACGTCGATCCGAAATTCATCGAAGAATACTTTGTCGCCGGATTGCTCCACGATATTGGAAAGATTCCGCTAAATTCGGTTGTTCCTGAAAGTTATTTGAAAGTAATGACTTATTCCAGACAAAATAAACTGCCGCTATACGAGGTCGAGAAGAAGTATTTTGGATTTGATCATTGCGATTTGGGTATCAGAATTGCCGATTTATGGCAGTTAAATAAAAACCTCTCTTGCGCGATAGGATATCATCATCGGTTAAATGCCGTCGATCCGGAATATAAAAAGTTTACCGCAACGATAGCTTTAGCGAATATTATTACCGACAAACTTGAAATTGGCTTTAGCGGTAATAAGAGTCCTGAAAATCTCGAAGAAGAAATTTTTAAAATAACGGGTTTGACTTGGGACGACGTTGATAGCGCGGAAAATAACGTCGAAGAAGGGATTAAGAAAGCCGAGGTATTTTTAAAAATTTCTTGATAACCAAATGGAGCGTTTTTTTGTCCGACAAAATAATAAAACTTATCGAACTTTCTAACCAAATATCTTCAGAGTTAACGGATATGATAGTTAATGATAAAATTAACGGTTATATTACTTCTATAATCGTCGGAGGCGATCCTTCGAGTTTGAGCTATCTTTCGGGTATTGAAAAACGTTCAAAGAAACTTGGGCTTGCTCTTAGTATTGAAAATTTTGACGCAGACGTCGCGGAAGATACGATCGTTGATCTGATAAAAAGATTAAATGCGGATAACAATTGTATTGGTATTATCATCCAAATGCCTCTACCGAAGAGTTTATCATTAAATAACGTACTAAACGCAATAGATTATAGAAAGGATATCGACGGGCTAAGTTACGTTAATCAAGGAAGGTTGTTTTCCGGTAATCCTTTTATTATTCCGGCGACCGCTTGGGCGGTAGATATATTCCTTGCTAATTTTGAGAAAAATTATAACTATAATCTTTCCGGGAAAACAGTTACGATAATAGGCAGATCAAATACCGTGGGCAAACCGACTTTTCATCTGGCTTTAAAAAGAAATCTGACGGTTAACGTAGTCCATACAAAAACGGTCGACGCAGAAAAAGTATCGAGTCGATCGGATATAGTTATAGCCGCTTGCGGCGTTCCTCAACTTATCGACGATAAATGGATAAAAAAAGGCGCGCTGATAGTCGACGTCGGTATTCATTGTCCCGACGGGCAGTGCAAGTTATGCGGAGACGTTAACGTCGAGAAAGTTCTAGAAAAAGCGGCTTTTGTTACGGCGGTTCCCGGCGGTATTGGCTCGCTTACTAACTCTCTACTGTTCGCAAATTCGATAAAAAGTTTCTTTATGATAAATCGAAATAAAGAGATAAAATTCAATTTTGAAACATGATGATTTTGTTATACAAGGCGATATGAAAGTAACGGAGATATTCAAGTATAAAACTGGAAAAGGATTGGCTCTGCCGCTTTATTCCAGCAAAATTAAAGCGGGATTTCCCTCTCCCGCCGACGACTATATTGAAAAACGTCTGGATTTGAACGAACTGATAATCAAACATCCCGCTTCGACATTTTTTGTAAGAGTCGAGGGGGAGTCGATGATCGAAGCGGGGATATATAGCGGCGATATACTGGTCGTAGATAAATCGCTTCCCGTTAAAGATAACGGCATAGTAATCGCTTCGGTTAACGGCGATTTTACCGTAAAAAGGATACGAAAAAGAGGGGATAAAATATTTCTTCAACCGGAAAACAGTAAGTTTGACGAGATAGAGATCGCCGGCAATATGGAATTTGATATTTTCGGCGTAGTTACGTTCGCTATACGAAGCGTGGAGTAACATATGTGTTTCCATTATTCCGTAACCAAAGCGATTCCGATAATTGAGAAACGGTATAACGCTCAATTTCTTCAATTAGCCGAGTTTTCTCCGAAATATTTTATTAACGGCTTCAATTTTCCTTTTATGCCGGTCGTTACAAACGAATTTCCAAAAGTAATACAATTGTATCGATGGGGGCTTGTTCCATTTTGGGCTAAGGATCAAAAATCCGCCGATTCGATAAAAAGCGCGACGTTAAACGCAAGAAGCGAAACACTCCTCGAAAAGCCGTCCTTTAAAGCTCCGTTCAAATATAAACGTTGTTTGGTTATAGCGGACGGTTTTTTTGAATGGCGGAGTTATAATAATAAAAAATACCCATATTATATAAAGATGAAAAACGGCGAGCTTTTTTCATTTGCCGGACTATGGGACGTTTGGCATGATAGAACGTCCGGCTCCGAACATTATACTTTTACGATCGTAACGGTTCCGGCAAACGCGCTATTATCAAAGATTCATAATGTCAAAAAAAGGATGCCGGCTATTTTAGAAAAGTCGTCGGAGCATAAATGGTTGAGCGAAACCGAGCCCGACTCGCTTTATAAATTGTTAACGCCGTTTTCAGACGACGCGCTCGAGGGATATACTATTTCTAAAGCGGTATCGCGTCCGGATTTTAACGTTAACTCCCTCGACATTTTAGAAAAAATCGATTACAACGAACTCCCGGATTAGTTTTATCTCACAATAGGAATTTCCGACCACGAAGTCGTATAATTCGGCGACTTGTACGCTCTGTTCATCCCCCAAGATTTTCTTATCCCAAACGAAGCTGGAATAATAGATTCTTTCCCATGAGTTCCGTTGATTCTATCTATTGCCGTCATCAATCTCTCTTTTTTTGTCGTAAGCTCTTCGTTTTCAAAAAGCTCTTTTTGATAGCAGTTTTTAGCGATAATACCGCCGAGGAGAATTCCCGTTTTTTTATATTGATACCCCGTTTTAAATATAGAGTCCAATCCGTAATACGCCGCTTTTATCAAATCCGGCGTAAAAGAGGTATATTGGGGAAGCTCTATCGTTATGGAGTTATGGTATTGAGGAAGACTCTCTTTATGCCTGTTAGTTCCGATAAAAATAGTAACATATTTACATAAAGAGTTCTGATTTCTAAGTTTTTCGGCGGAAAGCGACGCGTGAAAAGCGACCGCTTCGGACATCTCTTCAATGGTAGAAACAGGTCTTCCAAAACTTCTCGACGATAGAATGTTTTTTTTAGCGGCGACAAAATCTTCGATATCTCGACAGCTTCGACCTCTTAACTCCCACGCCATATATAGTCCTTGTATGGTCAAGTTTTTTCTTAGCCAATCGTCGTTTTTATTAATTAGATCGAATATCGTATTTATCCCTTGAGATCGAAGTTTTTTAGTATATTGATAGCCGATCCCCCAAATATCAGATACGTCGAATGTTTTCAAAATTTTTGTCATATTAGGATGATCGCGTATATCAAATATTCCGCCGTAACATTTATATTTTTTTCCTATTTTATTGGCGAGCTTCGCGAGAGTTTTGGTGTTCGCAATTCCGATAGATACGGGAACGCCGACTTGCTTCTCAACAGAAACTTTGATATCGCGGGCATATTTTGCGAGGTCTCGGTCTTTAAATCCGGTCAGATCGACAAACGCCTCGTCAATGGAGTATATTTCGACGTCGGGGGAGAAATTTCTTAATATATTCATTATTCTATTGGATATATCGCCGTAGAGAGTATAATTCGACGAAAATACCGCTATATCATACTTATTAATCTCATTTTCGATCTTAAATATCGGCGCTCCTCTTTTAATGCCGAGATTTTTGGCTTCCTGAGAAAGCGCGACAATTATCCCGTCGTTATTTGATAAGACTACGACGGGACGGTTTTTTAAGTCGGGTCTGAAGATTTTTTCGCATGAGGCGTAAAACGAATTGCAATCTACTAAGCCGAATATTTTATTCGCCGACATATGTTTACCTCATTTTTACTACCGTTACGCCGTAATTTTTGCCCTGTTTATCGTTTTCTTCGTAAGCGAAGCCTTTTGCCAGCGGATTATTTTTCAAATAGTTATGTATGAAGTTCCTAAGGGCTCCGGTGCCCATACCGTGGATTATTCTTACGCCGGCGAAATTGTTCAAAAGAGATTCTTCAAGAAATTTATCCAGCTTCGGTTCCGCTTCTTCGCATTTATATCCCCTCAGATCCAGCGTCATACTTTTTGAAGACGCTACGATATTATGATTTAAGTTTTTGTTCTGATAATCCCGGTTTTCATCGCCTTCGCCCGATAATTTTAAATCGCTTGCTTCGACAATTACTTTTAGCGCCCCGGTTTGAACGAGATACTCGCCTTGTTTGTTGCTTGTTCTAATTATTTTACCTTTAATGTCTTTTGATATGATTTTTACCGAAGAGCCTATCTTGAACATAGGGGCGTTGGCGGGGGTATCGTCATAATCAGAGCCGGAGTCGTCTTTTCCCAGTTTGTCAAAAAAATCTTTACCGGATTTAATCGTCTCTTTAGAAGCGTCTGAAGTCTTGATCTCTTTGATAATATTTTCAAACTCTTTTCTGGATTCTTTGAGAAAATCGTATTTTTTGTCTGAAATTATTTTTTTAAGTTCTTTGTCTTTTAAATCAAGGTCTTTTATCTTGTTATTGAGTTCTTCTTTCATAATTTCGATTATTTCTTTTGTTTTCTCTATTTCGTACGATTTGTCTTCTAACG
>JAGOCL010000152.1 GCA_017998755.1 Spirochaetota bacterium
GCTTGGAAAGCCCTGCCGATTTTTGATCGGTAAAGATTGAAAGATATCCAAAACAGTATTATCAAAATAGAGTAAACTATTATATATCCGTTTAAGTATTTGTTTATCCCTAAAATATTTTTTGTAAAATTTTCGTCGAAAAGCCACATTCTAGGAATACCCGAAAAACCGTCGAATCCGCCGGCGTTTGGAATATTGACCATGACGGTATATATTATTATACCGATACTAAGAGTTCCCATTGCAAGGTAGTGCCCCTTTAGTTTGAGTATCGGGATCGCTATCAAATAAGAGAGTCCGGTGGAAACTATAATGGCGATTATCATGGACGGTAAAATAGGGAGAGAAAAAGGAAGTCGTCCCGAAGATAAAAGTCCCGTTATATAAGCGGATATGCCGAAAATACCGGCATGCCCCATAGATATTTGGCCGGCAAGCCCCATTAATAAATTTAACCCCAGAACTACTATAGAAAATATTCCGATTTCTATAATAATTCTCATATTAAGGGGCGAGTTAAACAATATAGGTAAAATTATTAACGCTAGCAGAATAAGAGCCGCTTTAATATATGGTTTTTTTAATACCGCCGTCATACTCTTTCAAAATTTCCTTTTTTAATAAATATACCGTTAGGTTTGAGAATAATTAACAAAATTAACGCTATACAGATGACGATATCTTTATATTCCGACTTAAATAGACCAAAAGACATCTGTCCGCCGTATCCCGTCAGTAGAGACTCCAGTAGTCCTAAAACTACTCCTCCGAAAAAGACGGCGCCTCCCGAATCCAGTCCCCCCAAAACAGCCGCGGTAAAACCTTTGATTCCCCAAAAAACCCCTGTATTATAACTCATTCCCAATTTTGGCGTTATGATAATACCGGCAAAAGCCCCAAGTAAACCGCTTAAAATGAAAGATAACTTCAACATTAACGGAACATTAATACCTATAATATGAGCCGCCTTCATATTAATTGCGCACGCTTTCATTGCTTTTCCGGTAATCGTTACTTCCATTAATACAAAGAAAACGATGAACAATAAAATTGTCGCGGATATGATAAAAATGTCCTGAACCGTAATAATCGCTCCGAATATATTAAAATATTTTTCAGGGAAAAAATTCTCGTACCTAAGTCCGGGATCTTTCCAGAAAATAATCATTGCCAGTCCTCTGACAAAGATGGACATTCCGATCGTAAAAATAATTTTTATCAGCGCAGGACTTTTTTTAAACGGCTTGAGGGTTAGTTCTTCGAAAAAGTAAGAAAATATCGCAATAATTAATAAAACTAAAACGAGCGATAAAAAGTAATTCATTTTGAAGAAATATACAAATTGAATCATTAACATACCGCCAAGCATAACAAATTCGCCTTGAGCAAAATTTATTACATTCGTAACTCTGTATATTAATGAAAATCCCAGCGCGATTAAAGAATAAATCATGCCGAGAGTCAACCCTGTTATAATGTATTGCGTGAATTCAGCCATTTTTATCGCCGTTTAAATAATTATTATTCAACAAAAATCCATTTACCGTTTTTGACCGTAATGATAGCGAACGCGTTTTCATTGAGTCCGTTATGATCCGTTTCCGAAAAATTATAAACGCCGCTTATTCCGATAAAATTTTTAGTATTTTCTACAAAATTTCTTAGCGCATCTTTTTTCTCTTTATCGGTTCCTTTGATAACTCCCGAATCAATCGCGTTTAAAACGAGCATTATCGAATCCCAACCGTGACCGCCAAATGTACTCGGAGGTTCGTTGAATTTTTCTGTATATTTTTTTGCATATTCTGTCAGAATATTTTTTTGCGGATCAGTTTCTAAAAGCGTGTCGGCAATAAGAAGTTTGCCCGCTACTAGATAAGTTCCTTCGACGGCGTCGCCCGCTAACTCTATATATTTGGAGTTGCCTACCCCGTGACTTTGAAATAACGGCGTTGTAATATTTAACTCTTTTATGTTTCTAACGACGTAAGCCGGTCCGGGATTTGTTCCCCAACAAATAATTGCGTCGGGTTTGGCGGCTTTTATTCGCGTTAGTTGCGCTTTCATATCTGAGTCTTCGGCTCCGTAAGTTTGATTTTCAATGATTGTTATACCGTATTCCGGAGCCATATTTTCCAGGAAGGTCTTTCCGCTTTGGCCGTAACCGTTAGAAACGGTAATAATCGCAATATTTTTAAAATTTTTAGACTTCATATAGCCGTAAAGTTTGCCAACGGCGATTTTATCAGACTGAGCGGTTTTAAAAACCCATTTTCTCTCATTAACGGGCTCTACGATCGAAGCCGCCGCCGCGCAACTGATCAAAGGGGTTTCGTTTTCTTTGGCGATATCGATTATTTTAAGGCTTGATCCGGTAATCGAAGGGCCGATTACGGCAATGCAATTCTCCTCTTCGATAAGCTTAGCGGCAAAATTCTGAGCTTTAGCCGCGTCCCCTTCGTCGTCGTATATTACGACTTCAACTTTATTATCGGGGTTTTTAGCGTTATACTCTTCTATAACCATATTTACGCTGTTTTTCTCCGGTTCTCCCAGAAAAGCGTTTGCTCCTGAAATAGAGAATATCGCTCCGATTTTAATAGTTTCGGTAGCCGCTTTCTTGCAACCTAGAAATGACAACAAAACGATAGATAAAATGGAAAAAACCAATAATTTCTTCATAAAAAGCCTCCTGATGTAAATAATTATTATTACAATAAATTCTATATATGTCAAATAAAAAAAATATGTTGTAAATAGTTAAAAAAGCGCTAGAATTAATAATAAGTTTCAACGCGTATTATACGCGAGGCTATACAAAATTTTAGGGGAATGAAATCAATTAATTTTATGGGGAGAGATCATGAAAGACAGCGAATTAATTAAGCGCAGGTCGTTTAACGCGGGAGAAAAAATTATAACCAAAGGCGATAAAGACAAAGGAATCTATTATATCAAAAGCGGTTTAGCGGAAAACGAAGAAAGCGGAATAACTTACGGAGAAAACTGTAAACTTCATTATTTTGGGTTCTTGGGATCGCTATCTGAGGAACGTACTTCAACGATTGTAGCTAAAACTCCCGTGGAGGCGTTAATAATAGATATAGGTATAATAGACAGCTCAGATTACTTATACGCAATAATACTCGAAATTCTCAGAGAAACGTTTGAGATTATCAAAGATAAAGACTTAAAAATAAACTTCCTGACTGAAGAAATTGATAAGCTAAAAAATGAGAAAAAAAAGGACTTCTGACGATTTTTCAAAACAAATCCGTCGGGTCTACGTCTATTTCAAGATAATTTCTTGACGTTATTTTGAAACGCGGGAGGATTTCTTTTATAAGATTTTGAGATATTGAAATATCTTTACTCTTTAATATAATCTGATATCTATAATTGTTATTAATTTTGGTTAATTGGCATGGAGACGGCCCCATGACTGTAACCTCTTTATTCGATAGGGTATCCTTTATTAAATCGGATAAAGTATTAATATCTTTGTTTACGTTAATTTCTGATGCCCCCCGAACAACTAATCTTAGAATTCGACAAAAAGGCGGAGTATCAAGAATTTTTCGATATTTGATCTCTTCGTTATAAAATTTTTCATAATCGTTCTCCTTTGCCGCTATAATCGAGTAATGCTCGGGATTTACCGTCTGTATCATAACGACTCCCTTGTCCCCTTCGCGTCCCGCCCTTCCGGCTACTTGAGTTATCAACGCAAAGGTTCTTTCGGACGATTTGTAATCGGGAATATTCAGCATAACGTCGGCGTCGATTATTCCGACAAATTTGATGTTTGGAAAGTGAAGTCCTTTTGCGATAATTTGAGTTCCGACTAAAATATTTATATCGCCGTTTTCTATTCGCGCAAATATCTCTTTAAGGTCTTTTTCGCTTTTTAGCGAATCGTAATCCATTCTATATACTTTTGCTTGTCTGAAAACGGAAGAGATCTCTTCTTCTATTCTTTGCGTGCCGGCTCCGATTTTGATAAGTTTTGATCCTGAACAACTTGGACAGGAGTCTGGTAATTTAATCGAATAATTACAACGCCGGCAAACAAGTTTATCCGTACTTTTATAATAAGTAAGGTATAAATTGCATCGGGGACAGGTAATTATCTCATTGCAATCGGCGCATTTTACTATGTTTGAGAATCCTCTCCTGTTTTGTAGCAATACCACCTGCTCTTTGTTTTGCAATCTTCTGTTTATCTCATCTACCAAAGGGAATGTCAAATTTTTACGGACCTCGAACGAACTTGTATCGATAACCGATATATCGGGTAAATACGCGCCGCCGTATCTTTCCGTTAATTTATATAATTTGAAAAAATTATTTTTAGAATAAAAATATGATTCTATCGACGGGGTCGCCGATCCAAGCAGTAACGTCGCGCCTTTTTGATTCGCTATATATTGGGCGACGGTTCGCGCGTGAAATCTTGGGGATTCTTCGGATTTATATGACGACTCGTTCTCTTCGTCTATTATTATAATTCCCAGATCTTTTACGGGCGCGAACAGAGCGCTTCTAGGACCTATAGCTATCCGCGCTTTGCCGTCTAACAGTCTGAGATATTCGCCAAATCTTTGCGAATCCGATAGGCCGGAATGAAGCAAAGCGCAAAGAGAGCCGAACCTCTCCTGTAATCTCTGTAAAGTCTGATAAGAAAGCGCTATTTCAGGGACAAGAAAGATCGCGTTTTTACCGGAATTTAAGACGTCTTCAATCAGTTTGATATAAATCATTGTTTTTCCGGAGCCGGTTACTCCGTAAAGATAGAATTTTTTCTTATCATTTTGCAAATCGATTTTTATATTGCCGTAAATATTTTGTTGCGAAGGAGTTAATAAGATGGGATTATCTACCGGAGGAGCTTCCGGCGCTTCGCTTTTTTTCTCCCTGCTCCCTTTAGGAATCATCATAGAAAGAACTTCGCCTACTCCCGCAAAATAGTAATCGGCAATCCAGCGGGCGAGATTGTACGTTTCGGTCGTAAAAATAGTTCGTTTATCGATTACTTTTAATATCGGTTTGATCTGATATTTATCCGAATATTCGCCCGCTTCGACGACGTAACCTCTCAATTTCCTGTTGTTGAAATTTACAAGCGCTCTTCTCCCGATAACGTTTTCTAAAGTTTGCCCTTCCGGGACGGCGTAGGAGAACAAAGAATTTATATTGAGAGGAAGAGCTACTTGTACGACTGAAGTATTCTTTTCCATTATAATACGGTTTTATTTATATCGTCGTAGAGGGATTTGAATTTTCTTATATCAGCCCAAACAAATTTCTTTAAATCTTGGTTTTCAAGAACATTTTTGGGATGGTATGTGGCGATAAACGGTATTTCGTAATAATGAAAAACCGTCCCTCGATCTCTTCGTAGAAACATCGGGCTCTGTTTTAAAGACGATAAAACTACTTCGCCTAAAGCTAAAATCAACGATGGATTTAGTATTTCTATCTCTCGTTTTAAAAACGGAGTACAGTTAGTTATGAATTCTTTAGAAATTTGATTTTCAGGAATATTACATTTTAGCAAACTCGTAATAAAAACGTCTTCAACGTTTATCTTTACCGCGTCCAGCCATTTTTTAAAATAATCGTAATCTCTATCGTTCATAGGTTGATAACCGCCGTTTTTTGAAATGTAGCTATTTGCCGATATAACTAGTATTTTAGACGGTACGGCGCCGATTCCAAATATTTTAGACCCCGGAGCGTTAGAAACAGTACATTTTTCGCATCTAGATATCTTTTCAGCCAATTCTATCATTTGACGTTTTTCTTCGTTTTTTGTATATCGATCTGATATTGTTTCAGACAGCGTTTTATCCGGAGCGGCGCGGTCGAAAGAGAGAGGTTCGGTCTGTTGTATTGGAGTTTTCGACGGCTTTTCGGAGTTTGAATTTTCTGTTTTAATCGAGTCAAATGCGGATAAATCGATTTTTTTATGTTTTTTTGTTCTTTTACCGTCGATATAGTCTCCAAAGACATTTATTACGTCAAAATATTTTGATAAAATCTCGGATTTTTTCATATTCCTCCGGCTATATTTTAACTAAAAAACTAAAACTAACGCCTTTATTATCAAAACTAACGTCGGGTATTGCGTCAATTTTCAATTTATTTCTTAGAAATTTATTATATTGATCGACTAACGACTTAGTTTGAATTACGTTGAAATTGTAAGCGCTACCTTTATACATCAGTACGCTGAATATTATAATACCGACGATAGTAGTTACCGAGGTTCCTAAAAAAGAAATTCCCAGTATAAGATTAGGGTTTTCGGCGAGATTTATAGTATCTCCCGAATAAATATCTTCCTGAAAAAGAGTAAAAGTAATTCCAAGAACGTCTAAAACTACCGACGTTACAATCGAAGCGATAAGCCCCCCCATCATCGGATAA
>JAGOCL010000153.1 GCA_017998755.1 Spirochaetota bacterium
AATTTAGTATTAATAGAAATATAATATTTTGCAGAAATTTATTGATAAATATTTTCGGGGCCGTTATGGACAAAGCGTTGTTTTTATGTTATCAATATTTTATGATAAACTTTGAGAAATTGGACCATTTAAAAGATTTCATAAAAAACGCGCAAAATGCGGCGGTCGCCTTCTCCGGGGGGATTGACAGCGGTTTTTTACTGAAATTATGTAAAGATATATTAAAAGATAACCTTGTAGCTATCGCCGTAGATTCTCAATTCATAAAAAGAGACGCTATTATTTTTATTAAAGATTACTGCGCTTCAATAAACGTTAAATTGCGATTGATAAACCTAGATGTTATGCGCTTTCCCGATGTTGTCGATAATGGTATAAATCGATGTTATTTTTGTAAAAAAGCGATATTTACCGAAATAGTAAAAGAGGCGAGCGCAAGCGGAGTAACATATGTGTTCGACGGGTCTAACGCCGACGACGTTTTTGATTACAGACCCGGTTCGAAAGCGCTTGAAGAATTGAAAATTATATCTCCGTTAGCTAAAATGAACATAACAAAAAGCGAGATCAGGGAATTCGCAAAATTTATCGGAGTTCCTTTTTGGGACAAGGTATCGGATAGTTGCCTTGCGTCTCGGATTCCATACGACGACGAAATTTCTACTCAAAGATTATCGCAGATAGAAAACGGCGAAAAATACGTTCATTCTTTGGGTTTTAATATAGTCAGATTGAGGAATTTCGGCGACGTCGCTATATTGGAAGTGGGAAGAGACGAAAGAAACAAGTTGTTTTCGATAGAAATATTTGATAAAATCAGTAAATATCTGTTGAATATAGGGTTTAAATACGCTACAATAAGCTCTACCGGTTATATACAAGGTTCTTTGAATGAGGTTATTAAAAACAGCGGCGGCGGCGTTAGTTATGGATAAAATTATATTATTAGATTTACTGAAAGAATATAAAGAAAATCGAATATCAACAGAGGAAATTGCGGAAAAATTGAAGGACCTTCCGTTTAAGGATCTGGGATTTGTAAAACTTGATAGTCATCGGGAGTTAAGACGGGGATACGGCGAATCTATATATTCAAAGAATAAGACAAAAGATCAACTCATAAGAATATGCAATGAAACTTTAAAATCAAAAGTTAAAACTATTATTTATACAAAAATAAATAAGAAAAAAGCGGCGGCCTTGATGGAAGTCGATCCCGACTTGATATATAACGAACCTGCTTTGACTCTCTACAAATCAAATAAAACTCCTACGAGCGAAAAGAAAATTGTTATCGTCGCCGCCGGCACTTCGGATATTCCGATAGCCGAAGAGGCCTATTGCGTAGCCGTTGCTATGGGCAACGTAGTTGAGAAATATTTCGACGTCGGAGTCGCCGGTATACATAGGTTATTTGCTATTTACGACAAATTAACTAGCGCAAATGTGATAATCGCTATAGCGGGAATGGAGGGCGCCTTACCGTCGGTAATTTCCGGATTAGTCGATTGTCCCGTTATCGCCGTTCCGACGTCGGTGGGCTACGGAGCAAATTTAGGCGGCGTATCGGCGCTTCTAACAATGATAAATTCGTGTAGTCCCGGTATTGCCGTAGTAAATATTGACAACGGATTTGGCGCCGGTTACATCGCTTCCCAAATAAATTCAGCGAGGTTATAATGAATAACGTTTTATATTTAGATTCATTTTCCGGAGTAAGCGGAGATAAATTTGTAGGAGCCCTGCTTTCTTTGGGCGGTAAGCTCTCGGAAGAATATCTTAAAGCAAAGCTACAAACTTTATCGATAAAAGACGAATTTGAGATCAATATTTTTAATAAAAAAATCTCAGGGATTGAGTGTCTTAAATTTGACGTTATTACGAGAGATAAACGGAAAAATGTTGACGCATATGCGCCGTCTGATATAAAGTCGGACGAAAAACAAGAGACACATATGTGTCATAATGAAAATGAACATCATAGCCATACGCATTCTCATAACCATAACCATACTCATAACCACAGCCATAGGGGGCTTTCCGAAATTATCGTTATTATACAGAATTCTAGTATTTCCGACAGAGCTAAGAAGTATGCAACCGATATTTTTCAAATTATCGGGGAGTCGGAGGCGAAAGTACATAACGTAGACATTGAGAAAATACATTTTCACGAGGTTGGGGCGGTAGATTCGATTGTAGATATTGTAGCCGCTTCAGTTTTGATCGATTATTTTGATTTTGACGCGATCATTTCGTCTCCGATAGCGCTGGGTAAAGGGTTTATAAAAGCGGCTCACGGCGTTTTACCGGTACCGGCTCCGGCGACGGCGTTGTTGATAGCAAACGTTCCGGCGTATGCGGGAGAGGTAGAAGGCGAGCTGACGACTCCGACCGGCGCGGCTCTTGTAAAATATTTTTCTGATAAATTTGAGGATCTGAATAATTTTGAGATAAATAAAGTAGGATACGGGGCCGGAACTAAGGATTTTGCGATCCCCAATTTTTTAAGAGTTTACGCAGGGAAAAATAATACGAGTAAAATAACGATTATTGAGACTAATATAGACGACTCTATTCCGGAGGAATTGGGGTATCTTTCCGAAAAACTTTTTGACATTGGGGCTTTAGACGTATATCAGACGCCGATCTATATGAAGAAAGGTAGGATAGGGGTTAAGCTGTCTGTTATAACCGAACAATCTTTATTGGAAAAAGTTGAAGAGGCGATTTTTAAATATTCCGCAACGTTTGGATTGAGAAAATATAACGTCGACCGAGAAATTCTTGAGAGAAAAATCAGGGCGGTTGATTTTAACGGCGAGACTGTAAGAATAAAAGAGGGGCGCTATAAAGGTAATCTGATAAAATCCTCGTTCGAGTACGAGGATGTGAAAAGATTAATGATAAAGTTGAACAAGAACTACAATGAAATAATAGGACTGCTCGCTAAAGAGTTTCTTATTTAGAAAGACTTTTATCCAACGCGTCTAAAATTTGTTGATTAACAGGTTTTTCAGTTACATCCGCTTTTGGTCCGTTTTTAAGCATTGCGTTTTTTCTTCTTGTAACCGAACTTATTTTTAGCGAAGATAAAACTATATGTCCGGACTCCAAAGCGATAACGGAGTTGGTTTTTCTTCCCTGAGTGCAATCTATGAGGTAATTACAAGCAAGCGCTTCTTTTCGCGCCCATTTTGCTTTTGAGGTCGTAAGATCTGTTATCTCTTCGATCTTTGTTTCGTCAATGAAGTTTTTATAACCAATATCGATCATATTTTCACCCGTTTCTATTTAAAATTAACTTATATTAACAAAAATAAATAATAAATCAATCAAAATAACAATATTTTTTAATTTGACTAAATAAAGAATTTTTATTTCCGAAATATTAATAGGGACGACATACGGAGAGGGGAGATTATGAATAACATTTCAAAATATCTTGAAGAAAATCTTATCGCTTATATTGGGAATAAAAGAAAGCTGTTGCCGCTAATAAAAAGATCCGTCGAATTATGCGGCGGCTCAAAAGGTAAAGGAAGGAAATTCTTAGATCTTTTCGCCGGTAGCGGATCCGTGTCTAGACTCGCTAAGTCTATGGGATTTGCGACCTATACTAACGATTGGGAGTATTATTCTTATATAATTAATAAGTCCTTTGTCGAATTGGATGAAGATTTCTTAAATAACTCCTTTAAAAATTTTGGCGGTATCGAAGAAGCTCTAAATATTTTAAACAATTTGCCAAATCCCGAACCGTCAGAACAATATATTTCAAAATATTATTGCCCGTCGAGCGACGAAGATCCCGATGTGAATAACGAACGGATGTTTTGGACAAATTATAATGGAAAAAAAATTGATTCAATTAGAAATAAAATAGAAAATTGGAAAAACGAAGGGGTAATTGACGAAAAAGAGAATCTTTTGCTTATATCCCTTCTATTGTACGAAGCCTCGACGAGGTCCAATACTTCGGGGGTTTTTAAAGGATTTCATAAAGGTTTCGGCGGATCAAACGGAGACGCGCTAACCAGAATTTTAAAAAAGATTAAACTGTCAAGACCTTCGTTGATTAATGGCGAAGAGTGTTTTGCTTTTAACAAATCTGCCGTCGAGCTTGCGGAAGATATTAACGAATATTTTGATATAGTATATCTAGATCCGCCTTATAACCAGCATCAATACGGATCGAATTATCATTTGCTAAACACTATAGCGCTTAACGATAAACCCGAGGTTAATAAGAATGTGATAATCGACGGCAAAAAAATTAATAAATCCGCGATCAGAAGAGACTGGGTCAAAACGAGATCCTCTTTTTGTTATAAGAAAACCGCGAAAGAAGATTTTGACAGAATAATCAAAAATCTCGACTCAAACTATATTTTGGTAAGTTATTCTACCGATGGGATTATCCCGTTTGAGGATATGCTTGAGACCCTGTCTTCGAAAGGTAAATTGGATATCGTAATGAGCGAATATGTGAAATTTCGAGGCGGAAAACAGGCGCTAACGACGGAGGTGAGAAATATTGAGTTTGTACTAACTGTGGATACGACTAAAAAGGGGAGCAGGCTCGATATCGAAAAAATTCAAAAAGAGCTGTATATTAATAAAATCGCTCTATCTTCTAAAAAAACGGTCAATCCGTTTAGAGCCGAAGCGATAGGATTTAATTTTACAAAAAAAGTAGTTTCGTCTGACCTCAATATTGAAAATATCATATCCAAGAAATTTGACGAATCGGATATAAAATTTACCGTTTCCGAGAATAAAATATTGGATTTTCAGAATACCGCCGTAGAAATAAAAAAACTATCGCTTGCCTCGATCGAAGAATTGCATAACGATATGTTGTATATCACAAATTTGACAAAAGAAGACGAACTGTATCTCTTAATTAGCGATATTGTGAAATATTATATGCAGAATAAATTTGGGATCGCTAGTAAACTTTTCGGAGAAACGGTCTATCTTTTATCCAAATTTAACAATAAGAAAAACTATATTCAAGGGCTAAAAGCGATAATTACGATATTGAATGCTCTCCATCAAACCGTAGAAATTTGGAAAGAGTATAATATCTTGGAAAACGCGAATTTTAAGAAATTTGAAAAAGAAACGCTGAAAAAGTTAGAGCATGACGCCGGCGAGAAAGAGGCGAACGAACTTAAAAGTCAGATCGGTATATTATACGACGCTTTCGTTGAGACAATTGAAAAAATGAACTCTGCCGAGAAAAAAGTTAAACCGCGTAAGAAAGCTCTCGCCGCTTCATAAGATTAACATAGCGTCGCCGTAACTGAAAAATCTGTACTCTTTTGAGACGGCGTATTCGTAGAGTTCCAGAAGCTTCTCGACGCCGATCATAGCCGATACCAGTACCGCCAGAGAAGACTTAGGCGTATGAAAATTTGTAAACAAACCGCCGGCGATCTTGAAGCTATACGGCGGATATATGTATATATCGCTAACGCCGGCGCCGCTTTGTACTATACCGTTTTTATAAGCGGTCTCTAGCGTTCTGAGAGAAGTAGTGCCGACCGGAATTATAATCTTATTATTTTTTATCGATTCGTTAATTTGCGCGGCGGCTTCCGGCTCGATATAATACTCCTCTTTGTGTATCTTATGATCCTCTATATCGTCGCTGTAGATAGGTTGAAATGTGCCTAGTCCGACGTGTAGAGAAACGAAAGAGTAACATATGCGCCTGTCGTTGAGCCGAACGAACAACTCCTCGTCGAAGTGCAGTCCCGCCGTTGGAGCCGCCGCCGAGCCGTACATTTTACCGTATATCGTTTGATAACGAATTTTATCGTATTCTGTAGGATTTTTCTTTATATAAGGGGGTAACGGTAGATTTCCGTATTTTTCAAAATATTCGTTATCAAAAACGTCTGTTTCTGTCTTAATAATCTTGACGTAATCTTCTATTTCTTCGGCGACAATACCGCGAATTCCCGTCGGAAAAACAACCTCAGTTCCGACTTTAAATTTCTTTGATTTTTCTGTAATAGCTCGAATAGTTTTTGAATCGACAATTTTTAAAACCAATAGTTGAGAGGAAGATCCGGACTTTTTTTTGATAATATCTATTCGCGAAGGGATCACTCTTGAATTATTGAAAACTAAAAAATGATTTTCGTTGAGAAATTCCGGTAGAAATTTAGTATAAGTATCTATAATTTTATTTTCCCGACGGTAATAAACCAGTAATCGGGACTCCGATCTCTTATCCGAAGGATTTTGAGCTACAAGCCGCTCGGGGATAATAAAATTAAATACGGAAGTTTTCATCGATTTGCTTTATACTTAAATATTTTGACAATGTCAAAAATATTTGATACAATTTGATTATGGAATTACAGAATATTTTAAGATACGTTACCTATCCTTTATTGGGGTCGGTTTTGGG
>JAGOCL010000154.1 GCA_017998755.1 Spirochaetota bacterium
AAATAATATATAAATTATTCCTTATTACTTTCTTACTGCGATATAGTAGCCGAATATATAGCAAATGGTCCGGATTTTACGTCGATTCTGATTACCACGAATCCTTTCGGTAAATTAACCGGTATTTCAGTCGAATCGGTAAGATGTTCCGAAGAACCGGATAACGTTACCGTCCCGTTATAAACTCCGTTAATAAAAATCTCTAATTCGGAAGTTCCGGTATGGGGAGTTCCGTTTAATTTAAAAGTTCCGGCGAACGCTTCTTCCGAATGACCTCTGAGAGCAAAAATATTGCCGTCTTGATTGCCCGCGAAAGTTAGTTTATCGTCGTAAATTTGATCCCAACCTGATGAATTTTTTATAACGTCGTTTCCGTTGGGATAAATTTCTTTTGCGATCAGAGTTCCGGGAATAGCGCCGCCTAAGTTCGCTTCGGCTTTATTTGAATTAATAATATTTTGCAACCCTTTCATACGCGGACTGTTAAGATCGAATATATCCGGAACTATCTGCCATTGAGACGGTCCGGTTATACAGTAATAGACAAGTTCGTCCCCTCCGGTTTGCGTCCAAGCTATATGAGTTTTTTCTATAATATCTTGCATTCTAGGATCGGCTGAAAGAGCTAATTGCGTCGATTCTTCAGGAAATATCAAATTCCAGTTACTATCGTATATATCGAGACCGAGCCCCCCTTCGTATGCGACGCGTTTCAATCCGTAAGCGTAAGCCCATGAAGAATCTTTAGCGTTATTTCTTAGAAAATTTTTGTCGGGATAATTTGTCGGCGCAAAAAAGTTGTCAAAGTTTGTATCGGGAGTTGTAACTCCGTAATACGCGCTTCCGCCGGCGCCATAGATCAGATCTTTGATTTGAATATTTTGACCTATTCTGTAATATTTATCCGCCCATGTCAGCGGAATCGACAAAGATCCATGACCGTCCCCCTGCCATGTCGAGAAAATCGGTCTAATTCTTGTTAACATTTCCGAGTCGCCAAATTGAGTTTTTAGTATTTTACTGATTTCTATGAGCCGATATAGAGGATATTTCCACATAAGTTGATAAAGATCGTTTGCTACCGTCATTCCGTCCGAAAAAATCGGGCTGTTTGAGGGCAGTTTAGATACAATATCGCGAACTACATGGAAACACATAAATCCCGGCGCCGAGTTCCAGACTTCGTTTGCGTATTCGATATATACTTTGAGATTTGATTCGAGCGGCGGATAGACCGGATTGGTTTGAGGCGCGGTATAAGGGTTAATTCCGTCCGTACCGTATTTTATAGCAAGACTAAGTTTCTCGATATAATCGTCGTCCGCTAAAACCGGAATGTTGATCCACATATCGTTATTTAACTCGTTAGCAAGCTGTATCATGTGTTCGAGCGCTCCCCCTTTCGAAGTATAAACATATGTGTCAGGATTGGGATATGCAATACTTAATGGACCGTTTGGAGTAGATTGATGAGCGTAACCGGGCAAGCCCCTTTCAGCCCATGTTTTTACGGAAGAGTTGTTCGTCCCAAACCAGTCCATAAATCTTATTACTTTACATCCGCTCATTGCGTTAAGAAATTCCGTCGTAAAAACTTTTGATCCGTCAGTCGGGTAGCCGGGTTTGTAAAATCTTACATTCTTTATCCCTGTGTTTGTCGCGCTTGTTTGAGTTAATTTTGTATTTCTAAAAACAATTTTTCCGGCGTCGGTAACCGCATTGATAGTTATGGCGACGTCGGCGGTTGTTATATTAGTTTCCGGATTATAAACTTTGTTTGTAACGGAGCCGTTAGTCCATTCTATGCTTACGTCCGCCTGTCCTTCAAAAAACAGTTTATAAGTCCCGTTTATATAATGCGCCGGCAAACCGGCAAAAAAACCGTCGAGCAATCCTGCGTAGGCCAAAAATTAGAATCGGTCGACGCGTCGGCGTTCCAGTCGACGTTTTGCCACGGTCTGCTATGCTTCATAATATCGACGAAAGCGTTTGATTTATCGTAATCGTTTAAAAACCAAACGTTCATACCGGCAAAATTGGGCTCGTTGGTATAGGTAGTTAGCGTAGTAGTAGTCGGGGTATATACGGTCGTAGTCGTCGTAGTATTTGTAGTCGAAGCGCCGTTATCGGCGGTAACACCGCCGTTTGAGCAAGCCGTAAAAAGTGAAATTAAGATAAAAATTAAAATTATTACAAACAGATAAACTTTTTTCATAAAAAAACTCCCCGAAGGTTTTATTGATGAATTATGATAAAATTATTAAAAAAATCAACAAAAAATATTTTATAAAACTATAACGCTTTCATCCGGATTTTCAGCAAGATACTTAATCGCTATTTTAGAGCCGACCTGAATCTGCTTACGGATCGCTATTTGAGTACTAAAGTTAGTTATTTTTCTTGTGTGATTGGCGCCTGTCGGATATACATAAGTATATTCAATAATTGAATAAATCGGAGTTGTAATCAGAACGACGCCTGTAAATAATAAGATAATACTTCCCATAATAAACCTCCTTGTAACCTCATTAATTCTCTTAATAATCTGTCGTTATGTAAATTTTTATAACAACCTCAATTTACGGTTCAAATTTGGGCTTGATCGCAAATTTTCCGGTCTTATCGATAAAGCCGATTTTACCGTCGATAAAAACCGGAGCCAAACCTTCGCTAAAATTCCCCGCGTCTCTGAATTGCGGAGGAATTACCTCTTTACCCGATTTATCGATGTATCCGTATAACAATCCTTCCTCTTCCCATACGGAAACCCTGGCGAGACCGTCAAAAAACTCGAATATACTATAATATTCTTTTGTTATAACAAGCGCATCTTTACCGGATTTATCGAGATATTTGAGTTTCTTCGGGGATTCGTCTGTCCAAATCAGAGCTAGCCCGTCGTGAAAATCCGACACGTCGAAAGGTTGAGTATCAAAGAGCGTCTTCCCTGTAACGTCTATAAAAGAACTTTTACTTCCCGAAACGTCGGATATCGTCGTAAACGCGGCTCCTTCGCTGAAATTCCGCGCGTAGTCGTAAATCGCAGGTATCGCGCTTTTTCCGGCTCTGTTAATATATCCGTATTTTACGCTTCCGTTAGTATCTTCAACTTGAAAAAGAGCCAACCCGTTTGAAAAATTACCAATAACGTCAAAACCCGGAAACGTTACTATCTTTCCGTTCGTATCGACAAAAGTATCAAATTCGTTGTAATCTTTATCTATTATTGAAACGTTTGCCAAGCCCTCTTGAAATGTAAAGTAATAGCGGTTAATAGAAAGAGTTTTACAATCAAATATTTTTTTCCCAGACTTATTTATAACAAAACATATTTTCTCATCATATTCTTCGGTTTCCTCAATATACATATCATAACCGGTCGCAACCAGAGCTAATCCGTCTGAAAAAGGCGATATTTCAGAATATTTTGGCTGAATTACCGTTTTTCCGGTTTTATCCATATATCCCCAGAGACCGCTATTAGCGTCCTTAAATGGAGATAGTCCCTCGTGGAAACCGTATTCTTCCGTCGGTATAAAATCGCCGCCCTTTTGAGCGTTCAGAAACAGCGTAGAAATCGTAAGAGCAAATAAAACAAAAAAAACTCGTTTCATAAAAATTACCCGCCTTTATTAAATTAGAAACTTAATAATTAGAATATAGTCCTAATTTTAGAATAAGTCAATTAATTTAAAATTAATACGAACTCACCCCGCATTTTAAAAATTCATCTGCGTTTTGTTCTACTACTGCCCCTCTCTTTTTAAGGTAGATAACGCTTTCGACATCGTGTCTCGCATTATCTACCCTACATCGTGTAGGGCAAAAAGAGGGGCGCTGAGTTACTTTTCTCCCCTTCTCTTAATCGTAAGAGAAGTCGCTTTTCGGCATCCTGAATACAGGATGTATGAAGCGCAACATTTGACAAGGTCGATTATTATACATCCTTGCATAATCGACATTTCGCGCTTCCTTGCGCTCAAGATGTCAAAAATGTTGCCTGCCTACAGCGACACTCGTTTGTCCTAAACATCGGGGGCCGGGGGTTGAGTTTTTCCCGACACCGAGTTAATTCCCCCCGAATAAACTTATAAAATTGTTGTCTATGTAAAAAAATGGGGTATAATAAAAAATTGAATAATGAAAAATTTTTATAAATAGGTTTATAATTATATGACATTAAGAGAGTTGTTAAAACTATATGAGATAGAATTAAAATATTTTACTATAGAGTCTACAGGAGAAGAACAAATAATATTTTTAATAAGAGAAAATTTATCACAAAATAAAATTATCGAAGAGTCAGATAAAAATATTTTAGAATCCTTAGATAAAAAAGCATTAAATCTATATGAAAAAAATAAAAATTATAGTTCATTAGCGGTTAGTTTTTTAAAAGATGTTACGGATATAATAAAAAATAATATTTGATTATTTTCGGAGATTGATATGTATACTGGAGAATTAACAGATAGATTATGTGAAATTCAAAATAAATATTATGATAAATTTCAAGATAATGTTGGCCTTGCCGATGTAAGCTCATTTTTATCCGAAGACAAAATAATTGCAAGAATACAAAAGGCAATAGATGAAAATAAACCTATACCATGGGAAGACAAAGAATTTTATGTCGATTATGAACTGATTGAAAAATATCATAAGAAACAGAAAATTAAAAATGGAAAAAATGATTATTGACGGCGAAATTTATGATTATATGTTATCTTTTTGTTTCTTTTGTAAAAATTTTAACGATAAAAACTTAAAAAAACTAACATGCAAAGCGTTTCCTCAGGGAATACCTTTTGATATATTAGAATCAAAAAACTTCCATACAACCGAATATTCGGGCGATAATGGTATAAGATATGAAGTTAAAGATGAAGGAGTATAAAAATAACGCATAATTGAACAACGTTTTTTTAAAGCGTTTTTTCTATTCTATAGCAAGGAGAAAGAAGATTAAATATGTATGAGTTTTCAAAATGCTCTTTTTGCCATTTCTATAACAAAAACGATGTAAAAAAGCAAGTCGATAAAATTATTGAGGGGCAGGTAGGGAATTATATCTACACAGAAAACCCCAAACGACTAAACAGAAAAAGAATGGCGATGATGTGAAAAAAAAGAAAGCCCTTTTTAGGGGGCTTTTAAAAAGAGCGATATATAATCGAATAAGGCAAAAAGAAAATATTAAGGTATTGATGATAATCGAAGATACTATAATTAATCAATATACAAGAGATGAAATATTAAAATGGAGATAAAAAAAAACTCCCTTGAAAAGGGAGTGGCGGACTGGGGTTTTCTTATGTTTCCCCCCTTCCAATATAAAAGATAATACAATTTTTTAATCTAGGCAACATTAAGCGTAAATTATTGAGGTAAAATATGCTTTTATCTTCAATTTATTATGTTATTGACAAAAAGATAAAAAGTTTGTATCTTTGTATTGTTGAGGATTTTAGAAAATGTTATCAACTTATACATGCTTTAAATGCAAACACTATAATCACCTAAGTAATAATAGCGCTTGTAAAGCATTTCCCGATGAAATTCCTGTTGATATAGAATCCGGAATAATTCCCCATAATCATATATTAAAAAAACAAATCGGCGTATATATTTATACTGAACTATCCGAAAGAGAATTAGATGAAATATATAAAATTTTAGAGGATAAAGAATCAGAGAAATCGGAATAGGTTATTGTGAAATGATGAATAAAATTATCAATCAAGATTTAAGACAAAAAAGATGGCAAACAGAATGCAAGGACTTAGAATTAATACAATCTCAATGCAATTTTTGCAAATATCGGTTTGATAAAACAAAATGTAACGCTTTTCCGGAGAGGATTCCAAATAAAATATTATTTAATATCTTTAATCATTCAAATAATTACCCGGGTGATAATGGTATAAGATACGAAGCCAAAGATGAAGGAGTATAAAAATAACGACTAATCAAACGACGAACTATCCTCGTTATATATATACGAACTCATCCCGCATCTTCAAAAATTCATCTGCGCTATCTTCTATCTTCTTTCTTCTCCCCTTCTCTTAATCGTAAGAGAAGGGGCCGGGGGTTGAGTTTCTATCTCCCAAACATACTCGTATACTTCTCGTATAAATCGAACAGAAACTCCAACCGCGCCAATTCGTTGACAAACGGCTGACTGCGGTAACACAAATCGACCGCCTTATCGAGCCGTTTATGCGCATCGAGCAGGTCTTTCGGCATCGTAAGAGGATCGTATAATTCAGCCAATGAACAGCGGGTATCTTCTATACAGTGGGTTGCCTTGTCGCGAGAGCATTCGAGGGGAACCCACTGCTCATCCATATTGTTACCCATATAC
>JAGOCL010000155.1 GCA_017998755.1 Spirochaetota bacterium
TATCAAATTCTTCGTACTTTTTTATCCAGTTTTCAAGCATAACGTCGTATTCTATGCCGTTTTTCTCGGCTAATTTCTTTATACTTTTTGAATAATTTTCCGGTACAAAACTACTATTCATTTCATTTCCTCCAAAAGATAATATTAACAGAATTATATTTTATTTTTTCATTTTTTTCTATAAATATTTTTTTTTATTTATATTGACATTTTGTACAAAAAAAATAATAATTTTATAATAATTTAAAATTTAACGGAGAAATTGTATGTTAAAAAAATATTTTTTACTTTTATTATTAATAATCTTAGTTTTTAATTGCAAAAAAAACAATTCAGGAGAAATAACAAATAATAACGCGATTGTCGATGATAATTTAAAAATATATAACGCTACGCAATATGTTAAAGAAAACGGAGTGTATATTTTTACAAACGAATCTGACGTGGATAAACAAATAAAAGATTTGGATAAAAATAAATATTTGTATCTGGACTTTGGAAATAAAGTCAACGTAGTCGATTCAAAAAAAATTGGAAAAGACGAATATTTTAAGATACAACTTCCCGACACAACTGTTTATTGGGCAAAAAAAGATTTTTTTGCGGAAAAATTACTGACAATAAATCAAACCGACGTTTTATGCTACAAACAACCGGATTTGGATTACGCTACTACCGTCAAACTGCAACCGGGAGATTTTGGTATTTACGTTAAAGAAATTAACGATTGGATTTGCGTAGATTTTCGAGCGTACAGACCGGTAAAAGCCGGCGGTGAGAGAAAGTGGGTCGGAGGTCCTTATTGGATAAAGACCGGTTATACGGACGATATTAAGACCGCAAAGCAAGCTTATTATCTATATCTTGCAAATTATAATAGCCTTGTCAAAAATAACGACGCTTTGGCTTTAGACAATTTGAACAAAGGATTAACAATAACTAACAACGAAGATACAGAGATCACCTATGTTCTTCGCGATATGATAAAAGATTTGACACCGGAAGACAATACCGATTCAGACGCTCCGCAAAAAGACGAAGTTTTAGATAATAACGATATCGACTAAAATATGATCTATAATTATAAAAACGGTAGCTTGGATTTTTCTAAGCCCAATATTTATTTAATGGGGATACTTAACGTTACGCCAGATTCGTTTAGCGACGGAGGGAAGTTTGTCGATATAGATAAAGCTCTTTTTCATGTAGAAGAGATGATAAAAGAAGGCGCTAATATAATTGACGTCGGCGGCGAATCTACCAAACCCTTCAGTTCGCCGACGCCGTTAAACGAAGAACTTGACAGAGTAATTCCAATTATTGAGAAAATTAATAAGAATTTTCAAACTATCATATCGATAGACACTTATAAAAGCGCTGTTGCAAAAGAAGCGGTAAAAAACGGAGCTGAAATAATTAACGACATTACGGGCTTTACCGATAAAGAGATGATAAAGATCGCAAGCGAATATAAATCTACTTGTATTGTAATGCATATGAAAGGAATTCCTTCAAATATGCAAGAATCTCCGATCTACGACGATATACTCGGAGAAATCAGTTCTTTTCTAAATACTCAAGTAGCCAAATTGAAATATAACGACATTTATAATATTATTGTCGACGTCGGATTCGGTTTCGGCAAATCCATTGAAGATAACTATTTTTTGTTAAAAAATCTAAATTTTTTTAAACGAATGAATCTCCCTATTCTTACCGGCATTTCCAGAAAGTCTATGATCGGAAAAATACTCAATACCCCTCCTGAAGAAAGAGACGTTTCAACTATCGCTCTAAATGTTATAGCCGCCTTAAAAGGGTCTTCTATTTTACGAGTTCATAATGTAAAAGAAAATAATAATTTATTAAAAATATTAAAAAAATATTTGGAAATTGGTTGAATTTGTAATATACTATATTATTTTATATGTAAATAATAATAAGGAATGTATATGTTAAAAATTAAAGCTTTTCTTTGTTTTTTTATTATAACTATTTCTTTCACGGTTTTTTCTCAAGAAGATAACGAACAAATAAAATTCAGAATAGGTATTGAAAAAAACAGTTCCGGTACCTATACGAACATTATAGATTTTGATAACAATATTAAAATGAAATCAACCGACTCGTTTAGATTTTTTATAGATATTAAGTCCGAAAGTTATCTCTATTTATTTCTGATCGATTCATGTTCGGAGATAAATTTGATATTCCCAGACAATTTCAGCGTATTCTCTCAAAAAGATTATTTTTATTCCAAATACATTCTTCCCGACGAAGAAAATTGGTTCTCGTTTGACGATAACGACGGAGTAGAAGAATTTATACTACTAGTTTCAAACGAAAGACTAACGGAGCTTGAAAAAATTTCAAAAAAATATCTTCAAGAGTCGTCTAAAGACAATCCTAACACTAATAAATTAAACGATTATAAAATACGCGTTATAGAAGAGATAGGAATTGTTAAAAGAGATAACAGTAAATTCTCAGTTATTGCCGAAAAGCCGGTATCTACCGCCGGCACTACAAAAGGCGCGATAGATTTTGAGTCTTACAATTTACTCGAGGTAACAGCAACTAATTTTTATGCCAAAACAATTAAAATTGAACGTTAAAGACAATTTAAGAATTTTTATTATCCCATTTATTGTTTTTTTGACTCTTTTTTTATTAAATATAATTTTCCAACTTTTTTTTAATTATTGGAACAATAAATTTAACGATAAATTATTCAATTTGAGAAGATTAATTGTCGGTAAACAAAATCTGAGTCCGTCAATAATTCATATAGATATATACGATAGTTCTATATTAAAACAAAACATATCTATGTTCGATCGCTCTATTTATTCTAAAACGCTAAATCTTTTAAAAGAATACGAAGTTCATAGCGCCGAATTTGATATTATTTTTTCCGAGAAAAGGGATAAAAATCAAGACGCATCGTTAGTTAGCGCTAGTAAAAATTTTGATTCGATTTATTATCCCGTTATACCAATTTCCGACGAATTTACCAACATTTTAAACATCCCCGATTTAGACGAAACTATTAAAGAAACTTTGAGAAAACAGATGATTTATCCAAATATTAAAAATAAAGGCGCCCCTATATCGGCTCAAAGAATCTTAACCAATTTTGACGAACTTCAATCGACGTCAAAAAAAGTCGGACACATGGCGGTAGAGCCGGACGACGACGGTATATTTAGAAAAGTTCCGTTATTGATCAAATACGAAGACGGTTATATTCCGTTTATAAGTTTGAGCTTATTATTAGATTATTTTAAAATAAAAGACGAAAATATCGACGTTTTATTTGGGAAATATATACTTTTAAAAAACGCTGAATTCAAATATGGAATCAAAAAAAACATTAAAATTCCTATAGACGCTAAAGGAAATGTCGCAATTAATTACTTTGGCGCTTGGGCGGACTCTTTTATTCATTATCCGATTGATTTATTTCTTGACGATAATATGAACCAAGAACTCAAAACCGAGTTAACAGGTACAATAGCAGTTATTTCCGACGTTACTTCTCGAAGTAAGGATTACGGATCTACTCCGGTTGAAAAAGTTTTTCCGTTAGCCGGTATTCATTCATTAATACTAAATTCCATTCTTCAATCTAAGTTTATTTATAAAATAAATTTTATTCATTTAGCTCTAATAAATTTATGTTTAATTTTCTTTTTCTTTATTATTGGTTCAAAAACAAAAATTCTAAATTTTTCATTGTTGTCTATAGCGGTTCTTATTTTATATCAACTATTTTCAATTATTTTATTTATTTCTTTTAACGTCCAACCAAATATAATTTCTCCGACAATTTCTATAATTTTATCATATATTCTAATCGTATTGTATCGATATATACGGGAAGAAAAAAGAAATCTCAGATATGTTACCGCGCTTAATACGGCGGCGTCAAATTTTGTACCTAACGAGTTTTTACAACGCCTAAACAAAACAAATATTATCGACGTAAACTTAGGAGATCAAATAAAAGTTGAAATGACGATATTATTTTCAGACATTAGATCATTTACCTCTATATCCGAAAAACTATCTCCAGAACAGAATTTCAATTTTATTAACGGTTATTTGTCCATAATGGGTCCTATAGTAAGAGATAACTCCGGTTTTATAGATAAATATATCGGAGACGCTATAATGGCTCTTTTTCCAAACGATCCCTCAAAAAGTATTGCTTCCGCTATTAAAATGAAAGAAAAATTAATAGAATACAACTCCGAACGAGAAAAAATAGGAGAATTTACGATAGATACAGGGATAGGTATTCATACCGGCAAACTGATGCTCGGCATCATTGGAGAAAATAAAAGATACGAAGGTACCGTAATTGCCGACGCCGTCAATATAGCGTCGCGACTGGAAGGTTTAACTAAGTTGTATGGCGCGGGAATCATAATAAGCGAAGATACTCTAAAAAAATGCGCTAATCAGGATCGATTTAATTATCGATTTTTGGATTTAGTTACGGTAAAAGGTAAAAAAGACCCTATTATTATTTATGAAATATTAGACGGTCTGGACGATAAAATAAAAGAGTTAAAACTTTCGTTAAAAAGCAATTATGAAACGGCATTTTTGTTATATAAAGAAAAACGTTTTAGCGACGCCTTAAATATTTATAAAGAGATATTATCAATAAATCCTTCAGATAAAGCGATTAATTTATTTATAGATAGATGTAAGAGAAATATCGTTAACGGCGTATGCGAAAATTGGTACGGCGTCGAGGAAATGACTGAAAAATAGTTCTATTTTCTATACTTCTTAACGTGATCGCTTATATAAGTCAAATTATATCCAGATCTGATAAGTTCGCTAATTAGCAAATCAAAATCGTCGTAAAGCCATTCGTCTCTTGTTTTAAAATTATTACCGGCCGATAAAAAAATAACCTGCCCGGGTTTGATGTTTTTTAAAATATTATCTATTATCTGATAATTTGTCGGATAATATTTAGATCTGATCTGATAATCATTTTTATCTACCCAATCAAAACTATCGTGATTATATGATATATATCGGTATCCGCTCTCGTTAGCAAATTTTATGATATTTTCGTTAGAAAAAAACATGGGCGCGTGCCAATACGGCGAGAAATTTTTACCTGTAAGATTAAAATATTTTTCTTCGTTAGCGGACAATCCTTGTCTGATAAAATTTTTATCTATAAGAATGTTTTTATCCGTTAAGTTAATATCGTATTGAAAAATGTTTGAAACCTCAACGTCGAAAGTAGATATTATTTTGGTTATAGTTTTATTTATGTCTATAAAATTTCCATTTATAAAGAAATTAAGAGGAATTTTGTAGCTATACAGAGTCTTTAAAATAGGGTAGACGCCTTCTGCAGTTTTGGTACAGTCGATAGCCAAAGCGATTTCATATTTTTCAGAATTTGGATTATAATAAAATTTATAATCGGATTCTATTTCTGGTTGATATAGTTTGTATTTCAAATTTGGAATTCCGGTTATTTCGATCTGCTTCCCCGAATACAAATCTTTTAAATAAACGGCTTCTTTGTAAAACCCCATATTTATTTCTCTAGATAAAAGGCGGTTAGAATTATTTTTTACGTCTTTAATCAATTCAAAATCGAAGCTTCCGGTAGTATTTATAGTTCTTTTTGTAATATCAACAAAATATTTTGTATTATTTACGATTATTCCCAAATCCGAGCTTCCTTTTACATATCCCGCATCGTCTATCGAACTTGCAAATATCGGTTTGTTAGATTTATTATCTTCTTTGATTAGATACGATAATTTCTCTCCGCCTACAATCCAATTCGACTCTCCAACATTTGCGGAATTAATTATAGGTTCGTCGGTAAATTTCCATATCAGATTTTCTTTTTTTATATCGTAACAAAAAGCTCCGATGGAAGAATTTATTACGATTTGACTCTCTTTTTCGTTAATTGAATAACCGAATATTTCAGCGTTGATTAGATCGGGCTTATTAAATTCGATAATTTGATAATGATTTGATCCTTTTTTTATTAAGAATATTTTTTTTGATACTTTCCCTATATCGAGTATATCAACAGATATTATCCCTTCTCCGTTTGCAAATAAATCGGCTTTATCAAACCTCATATTATCGTTTAATTGTATATATGGGTTTTGTTTGATATCGTCCGTTAAAGAGTAATAGAATATCGATGATCCGCCTTTTGATATAACGAAATTTTTAGATTCGTCGTTATAATTAAAATTTTCGTCATTATTGTGTATTTTGAATGTTTTTTTCCTTTTTTTTTCTCTTTTTTTAAATAATTTTGATTAAATTTATTTGTG
>JAGOCL010000156.1:0-3618 GCA_017998755.1 Spirochaetota bacterium
CGCTGAACCGGCAGATCAATTTTCTTATAAACAATTGGGGTTTTGAGATAAATCGTTCCGAATTTAGTGTTCCGTCAGACCAAGATATGTATTTTATTCTTTGGAACTTGGAGTAAATAAAACATTTAACGCTTGTCGTATTATATTCGGACGCAATGATAACGTCGGGAGAGATGCGTTTCAGCATTTTAAAAACCGCTTTTGAGATATTTATTATCCGCGTTTCGGTTATCCCCTTACTTTTTTTTATAACGCTTTTTGTTTTTAGAATAGTATATGCAAATTTTATTTTATTTCTATTGATCTCCCATATACGGTTGTTGTTCTCCGTTTCTGAAGAAAATATAAAATGAAAAGAATAATCTGTGTTTTTCATTAGTTCGTTGAATAAATCTAATCTATAATAGGACATCATGTTTGTTACGATCGCAATTTTTTTCATCAGAATAATCCATTTCAATGTAATAAAAGACAATAATATTTTATTCGGTAAAAGTCAAAAAAAAACTGCCCCGAAAAGGGCAGTTTTATGTTAATTAAAGAAACGATTATTCCGCAGTAACGGTAACTTCGATTCTTCTGTTTTTAGCCATCTCTTCCTTAGTAGGATTATCGATCGCTTCTTTTGTCGCTCCCGCCGCAACTACAGTAATGTTAACCGTTTTACCTTTTACTTGGTTAGCTATCATTGACTTGATTTTGTTAGCTCTTTGTTCGCTGAGCTCTTTTTCTTCATCGGGTCTGCCTACGCTGGCGCAGTGTCCCTCTATTGTTAAAGAGAAACTTGAACCGGAATAGTTTGTATTGATATAAGATATAACTTTTTGTAATTTAGCGTTTTCGCCAGGTAATAAATCTACCGTATCCGCAACGAAATAGATCGGAGCGTTGGCTTTGAAGGCCTCTGCGATAGAAGCGTAAGACGCCGCTATTTTTCCCGCCGCCATAAAAGACTGAATTTTTGCCTGCGAACCGAGTAGCATATAAATAGATACTATGTCGGCTAATTTATCTCCGTTAACGTCGCCTGCAACAAATCTGTTAACAATCGACGCGGCTGTATAGTTGCCTTTTCCGGATTCCCATGAAGCTACTTGGCTTACGGCTGTTCCGGTCGAGGTAAATACGTGTAATTTAGCTTCGTTAGCTAAATAATCGTACATAGTGATAACGTCGTCTTTACCGTCGCCGTTAACGTCGCCTACTGCGAATCTATCTAAAACTCTGGTAGGATCATAGTTGCCCGCTCCCGAATCCATTAATGAAGATTGGGTAAAAGCGGAACCGTTTGATGCAAAACCTTGAATTTGAACTCTGCTTCCGAGATAATCGTACATAACTAAAACGTCGTCTTTTTTATCTCCGTTAAAATCTCCGACTGCAAATCTTCCCGCAACTCTTGGAGCTTCGTAGTTGCCTTCGCCTGAATCCCACCAAACTTTTTGTTCAAAAGCCGAACCGGTCGATAAGAAAACGTGAACTTTTGTGAGTTTGTTCATATACTCGTACATAACTGCTATATCGTCTTTACCGTCGCCGTTAAAATCCCCAGAACCAATTCTGGAGCCGATAGAAGAAGCGTCGTAATTGCCCGCTCCTGAATCCCACCAACTGCTTTGAGTAAAAGAAGAACCGTTTGACAAGAAAACGTGCATTTGAGCTTGATTATTTGTATAATCGTACATGGTCGCAACGTCGTCTTTACCGTCGCCGTTATAGTCGCCGCATGTTATTCTTTGGCCTACTCTGGTCAAATCGTAGTTGCCGGCTCCTGAATCGTACCAATCAACCGACGAATTAACGGTTTTTCCGTTAGAAATAAATACATGCAACTTAGCTTGCGACATAAGATAATCGTACATCGTAATAACGTCGTCTTTACCGTCGCCGTTAACGTCCCCCACTACCACCCTGTCTACGACTCTTGTCATGTCGTAATTGCCTTTGCCCGTGTCAAGTAGATCGACTAAATTGAGGGCTTGCGATTGTAACGCTATCGACGATAGAGCTACTATCAAAGCAATTGATAAATAAATTTTTTTCATATTTTCTCCTTGTTAAAAAATTATAGATTTAATTATACCAATAATAAAAAAAAATTCAATAAATATTTTTTTTTTTACATTAAAATTTAATTATTATCGGGACTTTGCCGAGCTCGAGATTATTATTTTCTATCAAGGATGATTTTCCGTCTGATATATTTTCAATTTTTTTTCCAATAAAATCATCAGAGCATTTGTAAATTTCTTTTTTCTTTTCGCTCCAGAGAATTGCTTCTTTATTGCCTTCATTATCAATTTCTACTATCCAAGCGTTTTTCTTTTTATTTATGTTAACGATTTTCTTTCCGATAAGATATTTCATCAAAGAGATGTAGGCCTCGCCAGTTTTGTTTAGTTCTTTTTTCTTTTTATCGTAAAGCGAGCCAAACAGGTTGTTGTTAAAAGCATACCAGTAAAACCTGTCGACGTTCAACGCTAACTGGATAATGTGCATTTTAGCCATAGCTTTTATAGCGTCGTCGCCGTAGACGTTTTTAGTAGTAAAAGCCCCTTCCGTATTCCATATAGGTTTGTCAATTTTTCGGCGTTTGAGAAGCTTTTTCAACTCGGATATGTGATAAACCATATTTTCCGGTTGGTAAAGCTTGCCGGTATATAAATGAAATCCTATGATATCTACAAAGTCGGCGACCCCGTAAGAAAGGAAAGCGTCTAACCACCAGATTCCGAACGGTTCCCCTTTCCAACCTGTGATCGATGGGGATACTATCTTATTATCCGGATCGATATTTTTAAGGATAACGCTAGCTTCTTTTGTCATATCGGCTAAATAACCTACCGTTCCGGTATAAAACCAAATAAAATTCGGCTCGTTCCAGATTTCCCAATATTTGATCGCGCCTTTGTAACGTTCGCCGAGAGTTTTAACGTAATCTTTCCAATGTTCCATATAAGGAGGACTAGTCGTTGAGTTTCCGCCGTAACCGGATTTGATAATCGGTTTTTTACAAGCCCAATCGGGACCGACTCCTAAAGTAAATACCAGCTCTATCCCGTTCTCTTTAGCCGTTTCAACCATAAAATCGAGACGTTCGAAATTCCACTGATCGTTCGACGGTTCCAAGTCCGCCCAGAGAGTTCCGGAATCCCAAAGCCGCCAATATTTTGCGTCGGTAATTTTGACAAGATCTTTATTTTCCTTTTCAAACATATCGTGGTAATGAATTCCAAAGAAGTCTTCCTTTATAATCTTTGGACTAAATTCTTTTTTAACAATCGAAATAGTCGAGCAACTTATCAAAACCGCGCAGATGGAGAATAAGAAAAATAATTTTTTCATTTTAATTTCCTTTAAGTTATTTAATAATTATGCTATATATAGCGCAAATATTTAGTTTGTTATACTATTAATTTCGTTTTATAGAAATATTTTTGGATAAAAAAGATTCCATTTTCCACAGAAATGAAATCGCCGTTTACTAAAATAAAATTGCTCAAAATGCAAGTATAAGGAAGTTTTTTATGGAAAGAGTTTTTATTACCGGCGGCGCCGGATTTATCGGGTCTAACTTAGCGGAGCTTCTATCTTCTTTGGGATACGAAGTAGTAGTTT
>JAGOCL010000156.1:3718-6326 GCA_017998755.1 Spirochaetota bacterium
AGAGATTTTATTTACGTTAAAGACCTCGTTCGTTATATCTACGAGCTTTCAAACTCCGGCGTCGGCTCTTACAATCTCGGCTACGGCGAGAGGATCACAATTAACGATCTTGTTCAAAAAATAACTAAACTGACTAATTCGAGTTCAAAAATTGACTACAAACCGACTAGAGCCGGCGACGTGAAACATTCGTTCGCCGACGTTTCTAGATTGAAAGAACTCGGCGCTATCGAGCTTTTTGGGTTTGAAAAAGGGATTCTTAGAACTATCGAATATTTTGAAAATAAAGAGAAAATATGAAAAATATAAAGAATTATATAATGTTATTGAGTATATTTGTGTTATTTAGCGTTTTCCTATCGTCTGCCGACGTTAGCGGAGACGGTATCGGGATAAGGATAGCAAATAAATTCAAAAGTTTCGGGATTAATCCTTACGCGGTTATACTTATTATATCGATGATTCCGATTGTCGAGTTGCGAGGAGCTATCCCTATAGGGATATTGGCGTTTGGTTTGGATTGGTTTCCCGTTGTATTGTTTTCCATAGTCGGCAATATGATCCCTATTTTTTTTGTTCTGTTTATATTTAAGTACGTCGAAAAATTTCTTAGAAGGTTTCAAGTATTCGATAAATTTTTTGATAAACTGTTTAAAAGAACAATTGCAAAAAGTAAATCCGTCGAGGAGTTTCAAGAACTCGGGCTTGCATTTTTTGTCGCAGTTCCTCTTCCCGTTACCGGCGCATGGACCGGTTCGTTAATCGCGTATCTCTTAAAACTATCTTACCCCAAATCGATATTTTTTATTTTTTTTGGAGTCGTTTGCGCCGGAGCGATCGTATCGGTAATAACTTATTTTAAAATGAAGGGGGTGATTATAGCGATATCGGTTTTAGTAATTATTACTCTTTTTGGTGCGTTAAAAGCTTATTTTGATAAAAAGAAAGATAATGGGAAGGCGGAATAATGAATATAATAATTATCGGCGTTATTAAAGGAATTCACGACGTAGCTTCGGCTTTATGGATCGGGGGTATATTCGCTTTGGGATTTGTTTTTTTACCTCCGGCAAAAAAAATTCTGGAAAAGAACGAGAAAACCGGCGATTTTTTTCAAGCGGTACAGAAAAGAATTACCGCCGTAGCCTATCTATCGATAATTGTTTTATTTATAACGGGCGTAATTTTAAAAAAAGCGACCGGTTTCGACGGAGGCTTGTTCGATTTCTCGACCCCATATACGATAGTATTATCCATAAAACATATTCTGGTTTTTTTAATGATTTTTTTTGCGCTTTTCAGAGGAACTATTATGAGGATGAACTTTTTTAGTTCTCCCAAGATGAATTTGGTTAAAAATTCGATTATGTATATTAATATAATTTTTGGTTTTACAGTACTAATTTTGAGCGGAATCAATTCAGTTTTAAGGTAAGTTATAATATTTCAAACAGCAATAACGTTAGATCGTCTTCAAACGTCGGTTCCTTGGAGAAAAAGAGTAGTTCGGTTAGTATACCGTCTGCGAGGTCCTCTATATCGTTGTTTTTTAGCGACTCAACATTAGATTTGAATCTCTCTTTTCCGTATTGATCGTTATTTTCGCCAAATACTTCGATTATACCGTCGGTATATAGGATAAATTTATCGCCGGCGCGGATATCTATTTCGTTATTGTAATATTTTGTATTTTCAAATATTCCGACAATAAATCCTTCGGTTTTTAGATCTTCGATAGAACCGTTTCGGTTGATAAGTATAGTATTGGGATGCGCCGCGGAAGAATAGACGGCTTTCATTTTTTTGAAATCCAGAATTATTAGGAAGCATGTAAGAAAATCTTCGTCGTGAAAATTTCTAATAAATTCGTTGTTGAGGTTCGCAAAGAAATCTTTCGGAGACGGCGTTATAATGATCTCTTTTTCAAAAATTGTTTTTACAAGAGAGGCAATCATCGCCGACTTGATACCGTGACCGCTGACGTCGATTATAAAAACGGCGATACGGTCGTCGTCGATTTGCGCAACGTCGAAAAAGTCGCCTCCGATATAAGCCGTCGGTAAGTACTTTGAAGCAAATCTAATTTTATCTTCTTTCGGGTAGCGTTTTGGCAATAGATTTTTTTGTAGTTCTGAAGCGAAAGTCAGCTCTTTATGAAAATTTTTATTCTCTTTCTCGATAAGGTTTTTTTCTTTTATTATGTCGGCGATATTAAAATCGTTTTTATTAAATTTTACTTCGTTACCGTTAATAATCTCCTCGTTTAACTTTTCAATAATCTTATTTATAGTTTTAATTTTTAGATTATTTTTTGGGACAATGGCGTAATTTGATATAGATTTTGTTCGGGAATCGACGTTTATAATAAAATCGTAGTTAAGATAATCGTTATAGTTCGATATAATTTTTTCAGTAGCGTAAATTACAAATGCGCCGTTATGAGCTATGGAGGGATTGATTGCGACAGAGTAATCTTTTTTCAATCGTAGAGATTCTACAAAATTCTGATTTAATAAATTATTTTTATCTATAACGACTATTTTTTTCATCGGATTATTACTTTTGTTTATACTGTCTATTAACGTATAATATTTATTGCGGTTATTGT
>JAGOCL010000157.1 GCA_017998755.1 Spirochaetota bacterium
TAATTCGGGTTCTATTGGCTATGTTGTTGAATGGGGCTAGTGTATTTTCCCTTGACTATTAGCGCTATTAATAGTATTATTAATGATATTGAAATTTAAGGGAAACAAATGAGTATTTTAATAACCGCTAACGATTTAAAAACAAAAGGAGTATCTGCTTTTAACGACTTCGATAAAAACGATTCTGAGATTATCATAACCGTTAGAGGCAAAAGCAAATATGTCGTTTTACCGATTGAACAGTATAATTATCTTAGAGAATGCGAATTAGATACTGCTATTCGCGAATCTCAACAAGATATTATTAATAACAACTACATTATTGAAAGCGTTGAAGATCATATAAAACGAATTAGTAATGTATAAAATATTATTTACCGAAACTTATAATAAAAAAGCTTCAAATTTTATTAAAAAACATAAATCTCTGTTAAAACAATATGAAAAGACGTTCAAATTGCTGGAAATCAATCCTTTTCATCCATCATTAAGATTACACAAACTTGAAGGTAAGTTTCAAGATATATATTCCATTTCAATCAACATATCTTATAGAATCGCAATTGAGTTTATTATAAAAGAGGATATTATCATACCTCTAGACGTCGGGACTCATGACGAATTATATAAATAATTCTATATATTCCAAATAGACCTCAAATTCGCGTCCCACGCGTCGGCGAGGGAAAATCGGAAGCTATTATTTATATGACGTATTAGCATATTCAAAACTGGAATTCCCGTTTTTTCTTAATAGAGCATTATTAGCGGATAAAATAGCGTTTTATAAAAATCAATAATAATTATTTCGACAAAACCTGAACTTTTGATATAATAAAAAATGCGGAGGAAGAAAGAGCATGGAAATAATCGGAACTTCAAATAAATTCTTAGAAATAGACGTAAAAACCAAAACGAGTAAAATATTTAGTATAAACGAATCGCTTGTAAAAAAATACATCGGCGGTAAGGGGCTGGGATTAAAGATACTTTACGATAGAATGAACCTACTTTGCGATCCATTGGGCGACGAGAATATTTTGGTATTCGCGCTGGGGGTTATGCTTGGAACCGGAGCTCCATGTTCCGCCCGCTGGTCGTGCGTTTCCAAGTCGCCGCTCACAGGCATTATGTGCCACTCGTCGTGCGGAGGACCGTTCGGGATGGCTCTGAAAACGGCGGGTTACGACGGATTAATTATAACCGGCGCGTCGGATAGTCCTGTAAATATATTCATCGACGGAGACGAAGTTAAGTTTCAGGACGCCTCGTCTTTCTGGGGATTGACGACGACCGAAACTCAGGAGAAACTCGCGCTCGGAAAAGACGACGGCGAGTGCGTTATCGGACCAGCGGGCGAGAATAAAGTCCTTTACGCTAATATCAAATCGGGACATCGGTATCTCGGACGAGGCGGGTTTGGAGCGATAATGGGCGCTAAGAAAATAAAGGCGATCGTTGCAAAAGGGAAAAAATATACGATAAAGCCCGTAGACGAGAAAATATTCTCAAAAACAAAGAAAATCGCCTCAAAATACATAAATCAGAACAAATTCACATCGGATTCATACAGAAAATACGGAACAACCTATAACGTTCGGCTTTGTAATAAAGCCGGATTGCTACCGGTAAATAACTTCAGATATAGAACCGACGAGAGAGCGGAAGAGATTGCGGGCGAAAATATGGCTAAAAAATACGATACCAAACCGAGTCCATGTAAGCCGTGTTTGATCGTATGCGGACATAAAGGGAAGTACCCCGACGGTAAAACCCGTCAGATTCCGGAGTATGAAACGGCGGGGCTTTTCGGACCGAATCTCGGTATTTACGATTCGAATAAAATAGCCGAATGGAACGATCTTTGCAACGATATGGGGCTTGATACTATTTCGACGGCGGGAACGATTTCTTATATAATGGAAGCGGCTGAAAAAAATATGATCTCGTCTAATCTTAAATTCGGCGCCGCGGAAGGGATAGAAGATTTTATAAAGGACGTCGCTTATAGAAGAAATCTTGGCGACGAGGCGGCGAACGGCTCGAGACGGTTGGCTCAGAAATACGGCGGCAAGGAGTTCGCTATAAACGTCAAGGGACTCGAGATGGCGGCGTACGATCCTCGAGGGGCGTGGGGGCAGGGGCTTAACTATGCCGTTGCGAACCGCGGCGGTTGTCATCTCTCGTCGTTCGTAGTGGCTACCGAAGCGATGTTTCATTATCTCGATTCTTATACGACTTACGGCAAACATTATTGGGTCTATTTTTTTGAGAATCTATATTCGGCGGTAAACTCATTGCATACATGTTTATTTACAGGATTTGCCTATATTCTTGAGCGTCCGCTCGTTAGGTTTACTCCTAAGCCTATTTTATCCCTAATTATGCGATTATTTCCTACTATTGCGATAAATCTTATGGATTGGAGTATATTCAGCGCTTTTTACTCCTCTATTACGGGCTATAAAACGAGCATGAGGGGTTTTTTGAAAGCGGGCGAGAGGATACATATCTTGGAGCGTTATATGAACAATAAGATAGGCATCGCGAGGGAGGACGATTCGCTACCGGAGAGATTTTTGACGGAGGACGATAGTAGTTATAAGCGGAAATCGAAAGTGCCTCTTAACGCGATGCTCAATAAATACTACAAACTTCGCGGTTACGACGACAACGGTATCCCTACCGCGAAAACGTTAAGAAAAGCGGAGATAAAAGATGACAAATGAAGAGATCGCTCTAAATTACCCCGATATCAAGTCCGGGAAGAAAATATTTGCCAGAATCTACCTTTCTATACTCCTGTTCGTTTTGGGACGCGGGTTTCAGGCGGCGTCCAAAAGCGTTAAAGAGATAAAAATGGAGATAGCCGAACTGCCGGAAAACTTTTCGTTTTCGCTTAATATTGACCCGATAGGATTGAGCGTTTCGTTTATAAAAGTAAAACATTATTTCAAGTTTATCGGTATGAATAAAAAGAGCGTCGTTGATAAATCCTCAGTCGTTATAAACTTCAGAAATATAAGCTCCGCGATGAAGGTCTTTACTTTTTCGATAAGTTCGGCGCTTTGCTACGCGCAAAACGGTTTATCGGTGAACGGGGGACTGCCCGAGACGCTCGCCGTTTTGAGAATCCTAAACCTCGTGGAATATTATCTTTTACCCGGATTTATCGTTAAAGGAATTTTGAAAAGATACCCGAGCCAAAATTGGTTTGTAAAAATATTTTTGAGAATCGTAATCTATATAAGATTATTAATTGGAGTGTGATAATCTTGGAGAGTCCCCAAAAAACTGAAGGGTTACAAATAATATCATTATATGATTGATATAATATCATTATAATGATATTATTGATTTATTTATTGAGGAGAATTTAATGCCGGCGATAAAACCAATTTCAGATTTAAGAAACAAGTTTAATGAAATATCAGAATTATGTCATAATGAAGAAGAACCGGTTTTTATAACAAAAAATGGCGAAGGGGATTTAGTCGTTATGAGTATCGAACATTTTGAGAAAATGCAATCGCTTTTAGATTTGTATCAAAAATTAGGCGAAGCGGAAATAGAGAGTAATACAGACGTTAGTCGTATAAGTCATAAAGATTTGATGAGAAAAATGAAAGAGCGGATAAATGGATAGGGGCTATAAAATTGAATATCTTCCGATAGCGGAAAATGATTTAACAGAAATAATTGATTATATTAAGATAAGAAGTCCAAAAAAAGCGCTTGAATATTTAGATATATTTAATGAAAAAATTAGTAAATTAGAACAATTCCCGGAAATAGGAAAACTCCCAAAAGATATAAGATTAAAAAAACTTGGATATAGAATTCTCATTATCGATAACTATTTAGTATTTTATGTAATCAAAGAAAGCGTTATTGAAATAAGAAGAATTCTACATGGAATGAGAAAATATGAGTTATTGATATAATCAATAATTATCTGAGAATAAAATGATTTAGAATTAAAATTGAACAATATAATATATAAGATTAATAATTGGAGTATGATATGATAAAAGATTATTTCGAATTTCAGAATCCCGTAAAAATATGCGCCGGTTATAAAGCGCTCGACAATATAGGCGTCGAACTTGCGGAACTCGGCGGAAAACGCGCGATGATAATAAGCGACAAAGGGGTGGAGAGCGCCGGATTGTTGAAAACTGTCCTGAAAGCGTTCGACGATACCGAAGTAACCGTCGCCGCCGTTTTTACAGACGTTCCGTCGGACTCCTCATACGATACCGTTCGCGAGACGGCGGAGATCTATCGAGCAAAGAAGTGCGACGCTTTAGTCGCCGTCGGCGGCGGTTCGGTTATCGACACGGCGAAAGGCGCGAATATCCTCGTATCTCTTGGGACTGACGATCTCGCGCAGTACGCCGGAGCGGGGACTATAAAACGAGCGCTGAATCCTTTTATCGTAGTTCCGACTACTTCCGGCACCGGCTCTGAGGCGACGCTCGTCGCGGTTATCGCCGATAAAGCGCGAAATCAGAAATCGCTTTTTATATCAAAATACCTTATGCCCAATACGGCGATAATCGATCCGAGAACGACGCTATCTTTGCCGCCTATAATCACGGCGGCGACGGCGATGGACGCGCTTACTCACAGTATAGAAGCGTTTACCTGTCTCGGGAAAAATCCCCTAAGCGACGCTTACGCGACTTCTGCGATAAAACTAATCGTATCAAATATTTTGCGCGTACTAAAAAATCCCTCGGACAAAGAGGGGAGATATAATCTTGCCGTTGCCTCGACTATGGCGGGGGTCGCTTTTTCAAACTCGATGGTGGGACTGGTTCACACATTGGGGCACAGCGTCGGCGCGGTCTGTCATGTTCATCACGGTATTGCGATGAATATTTTTCTTCCGATCGTTTTAGAATACAACCTCCCTAAAGTATCAGAGTATATCGGCGAACTTCTCCTTCCGCTAGCCGGAGCCGACGAGTATTCTTCTACGGCTATAAATGAACGCCCCGTTAAAACGATAGAATTTATCAAAAATATGAAGGACGAGTTATATAAATCGGTCGGGCTTCCCAGAACTCTCGGCGAAACCGGAAAAGTAACTAAAGATAAGTTCGAATTAATAGCGCAAACCGCGATCGGAGACGCTTCTATTACATACAATCCCGTCGAGATGGATTATAACGACGCGCTCGGTTTATTGGAAAAAGCGTTTTAGAAAATAAAAAAAGCCATAAATAGCCCCCGAATTCGCGTCGCAAATAGGCCCCGACTTAAGTCGGGGGCTATTAATGATACGCGCGGGACGCGAATTCCGGGATGTAATACTAGCCCCCGAATTAATTCGGGGGGAATTAATAAAACATCATAGGATAAAATATATAATAAGGAGTATAACAATTTCTAATTCAAATAAACTAAAATTAATTTTAATAGAAGGGCTTCCTTGTTCGGGTAAATCGTTTTTGGGCAATAATCTCTTAAAATATGCAAATAATAATGAAAATGTAAAATTCTATGAAGAATTGGATCAAAATAATCCCATAAGGCATTTTCCTTTTCAAGATTTTAACTTCAACGATAAAAACATTATAGCCGAATTAAAAAATCATGTTATAAGCGAATGGTCGAAGTTTATCGAATTTATTAAGTCAGACGATTTTTGTTATATAATCGACGGGAGATATATTCACAACGCTTTGCTTCCTATGTATTCGTTTTGCGCCGAGGATAAAGATATTTATGAAACGTTTAATGAAATAACCGAACTTATTTTAAAAGTTAATTCAAAATTGATCTATCTTGATTTTGATTCAATACAAGAGTTTACTGAGCAATATATTTTACATAGAGGCGTCGATAGGGCGAATCAGGATATAACTCTGGTTGAGTCCTTGCCGATAAGTAAAAAAAATAAGTATGTTGGTAAAGACGGCTGGTTAGCATTTTGGGGAAATTGGTTAATAACTATAAAAAAAATAATTAATAACACAAAAATTGATGAAATCATTATAAATGGTAATTATAAGGAATGGAATAATAATTTTATTAAGATAACAAGATTTCTTAATTTATAAATAAGATTGGGTACGCTCGGGACGCGAATTCGGGTTCTATTGTAAAAAAACTGGAATTCCCGTTTTGAATATACTTAAATTCTAAATGGCTATAAAATCGAACGTATATTAGTTTTTTATTTCTTGACAATCGGCTTATTAATAAATATAAAATAAGTAAGAATTAATAATTTGAATTTAGGGATATTATATGCTAGTCGTTAGAAAAGCTTTAAATAAATCGTATTTGAAACTTAAACCGAACAGATC
>JAGOCL010000158.1 GCA_017998755.1 Spirochaetota bacterium
ATCTTATAGGATATCTGTATCTGACGGCGACCGGAATTCCGTTTGCTTTTGCCGGGATACATTTCATTCCTTCGAGAGCTTTGATGGCCGCGTCGGCAAAACCGTAGCCGGGATCTTTTAAAACAATTATATTTCTAAGTTCCCCTTTCTGATCGATATAAAGTTCTAGATATACAATTCCTTCAATTCCCTGTTTGTTAGCAAGAGGAGGATAGACAATTTTAGATTTGATATCGTTAGTAGGTAAAACGGGAAGTTCCGAAATTTTGTGTTGCGGAAGATAATCTATTTCAACCTCTTTAATCTCTTTTTCAGTTTCAATAACGTCCTCAACTACGTCTTCTTGTTTGTTGATTTCTACGACTTCCTCTTTTTTTTCGATTTGCTCTTCCTCTTTTTTTTCTTCAGGCGGCGGAGGAATATACTCTTTAACGTCTACCATTTTAAATATCGTATTGTCTTTTCTGGTTTGTTTTTGCCCAGGATTAATGGTTACTACTAGAAACAATATCAAATGCGCTAAGAGGGCGATTGATAGAGTTATATATTTGATATATTTTCGAGCCCAATCGCCAAAATTCTTTGATTTTATATCATTTTTTTCTATCACGTTAATCCCCCTTTACGACAAAAGAGACAATGCGATGTTGTAAAAGTTTGAGAATTTCAATAATATTATTAACATTTTTGTATTTTGTATTTCTATCAGCAATAATATGAATTCGAGTTTCCGGATCTTGCGCTATTGCGTCCACTATTTTTCCCTCTAAAGTCGCCATCTCAATAACATAGCCCTTATAGTAAATAACTCCGTTGGAGTCTATCCATATCTCAAAATTTTTATCCGCCTGAGTTACCTCTTTATATTCGGCCTCAGGGTAATCAATTTTGATAACCTTTTTATAATTAATTAATGATATAAGCATAATAAAAATGAGAAGCAAAAACGCAATATCGGACATCGAATTTATAGGGATAAAGGGAGCGATTCTTGTTCTTCTACGAATTTTCATTGAAAATTTTCTCCTTCTTTGAGCATACTGAATGAAAAGTTTTCAACGTTCAGTTTTCTTACCGATTCGACGACGTTAACCACTCTTTGATAATTAACTTCCGGATGGATTCTTAGTAATACGGTTAGATTTGGATTTAACGTTAAAATATCTTTGATTTCACGTTCGACCTCTTCAATCGGAACTACGTTTTCTTTAAGAAATATTTCCCCTTTTTCATTAAGAGTAATTCTCAAAATATCTTTAACGTTTAGTATTTTTGTAGAATTTTTTTGCGGAAGACTAAGAATAAACCCTTTATTAATATTAAACATCGCTATTACAATAAAGAAAACTATTAACAAAAACGCCAAATCGCTTAAAGAACCTGAATCAGAAATGTCTATTCCCTTTCTTCTTGAAATTTTAATCTTCATAGCCGCGTCCTATTTTTTATTTTGAGAAAATAAAATAGACGATATAATATCGCTTCCCGATTGTTCTACGTCCTTAGCAAAATTATCTACAACGTTAGTAAAGATGTTGTATGCGGCGACGGCTAATATTGCAATAGTCAATCCAAAAGCCGTCGTTATTAGCGCTTCAAATATACCGTTAGCGACAAGTTGAGCGTTGATATCAGCCGCGTTGGCAATGTCTCGAAAAGCGGTAATCATTCCTGAAACAGTGCCTAGAAATCCGGTAATAGGCGCAAGAGAGCCCAACGCGACAAGAAAATTCAAACCGCGTTCTAAATCGTTAATTTTCTTTGAAGCTTCCGCTTCAAGACATTTTTCCATTCTGTGCTCTCCAAACTGAGCCATTTTAATAGCTTCTAAGAAAATTGGAGCGCTTACTTTGTTTTTTTTGGATTTTGCGCATATTTCTTCCGCCGACTTTAAATCTCCCGAATCAAGTTTTTCTATGATTTTTGAGAATATATCTTTAACTTTTAAGTTATGAATCAGTAAAAATATAGTCCTTTCCAATATTAATGCAACCGTCGCAATTGAGAATATAAGAAGAGGCCACATAAAAACCCCTCCTAACTGAAAAAACTGAACCAAAGTCATCTTATCGTCGCCCATCTTTACATCTCCTTATAATTTTATTTTATGAAAAAACGTATAATTATTCAAAATATTTTCAAAAAAATAATCAAAATTATACTTCATATAAATCAACTCGCAAGATTCTTCCCAATCTCTTAATAGAGTTTCAGTTTCTCTTAATTTTTCAAGTTCGTCTGGAAATTTTCTTTCTTTATCAAATAATATTTTTTTTACAAGCGGTTTAAATTCTACGCTGTATCTCGTTGAAAACCATACGTTTCCAAAAATATCGGGAAGTTTGACGTCCTCGACGCTTTTAAGATAATTTACTATCGCTTCGATTCTATCCATTCTGTCTTTAACTTTTTTTAATCCCTCTTCTTTTATGTAGTAGTCGTCGAAGTACCTAATTTCTCCATTTTTCAACTCCCAAAACTCAACCGGTTCTAAAACTTCAGATATATATCCTTTCTCTGCTTTATTAAATTTAATAATTCCAGACGCTTCGTATTCTCCAAAAGTCCAACCGTTAGGCCAACTGGTCGTAAAATCAATTTTTGATATATAAAAAGTAACGTCGCCGGATTCGTCTTCTACAAAAGCGCCTGTTAGTATCGCCGGAAGTATGAAAGTTGAAGTAAACTCGCCAAAAATATTATTTTTAAGATCTTTCTTTATCAAGAATTGGGCTACAGGTCTGTCTGATTTTTTATCTTCCCAAGCGGAAATCTGAAATTTCTCGGAAGAGTCGTACTTTGTAACAATTGTCGCGCAAGATGAAAGTAGGGCGGTCGCAATTATTATTATAAATATATTTTTCATTATATTCTCCTTTTAGTAACTTATTCTTATACCGAAACTGGGCCAGAAAGTTTCGTAAGCCGCCGGCGGTATATTGGTAACTTCGCCGGTGTATTTATCGATCTGTTTGCCTTGATCTGGAGCCCATAGGAATATGCCGTTAACCGAGTCTATCGGTATTCCTAGTATGTTGTCGATAGCAAAATAGAATTCAAGTTTAACTTTGTTTCGCGGGACATAAAACTGAGCGGTTATTTTTATTCCGAGCGGAAGACTAACGTTGTTTCTTAGAGTATCGCTATATCTTGAGTTTTGAGTATAAAGCTCGATTCTCTCTCCGTTTGAAATTGGTCCGCTCATATATTTGTCGCCGTAAAACTCTTTTTGAGGAAGCCCGCTATGAACTCCAAAAGAGGGAGTTATTACAAGCCAGTTGAGCGGTTTGATATTTACTACGATATTCATACTGTGAAATCTATGATGCGAAGGGTAATACCACTGGTCTGTCGGTTCTCCTCTGGTAGTAACTTTATTTGGAACGTCGTCCGTCGAAGGATTGAAAAATCTAGCATAGTTGAAAGAATACGTTATCCAACCGTCAATATATCTTGAGATTTTTTTCTCTATGGCAATATCAAAACCCGCGCTATGACCGTAACCGTCGCTGTGAGATAAAAAATTATTCTCGTTTTTTACGGAATCGTATTTCGAGTTTTCGTAGTATCTGTTAAAATAGTATTTATAATATCCTTCGAGCTTTAGTTTGATCCCGTAAGCGAATAAAAACTCTACTCCTAATACGCTCGTAAGCGTTTGCGGTTGTTTGATCTGAAACTGGTTAAGTTTCTGTTCGTCGATATCGTAGATAACGTTCGGGATTTTTGAATATAATCCGGTCCCTAAACTAATTGTAAAATAATCAAGCCAAGATAGATTTCTAACGGGAGTATAAGCGATATAAAATCTCGGATTTGCCACAGGATAAGTGTGAAGAACTTTATTGTTAAAAGTATATAAAACATAATCCGCCCTACAACCGAGCTCGATTTCAAGTTTATCGGGAATGGGCAAAAAACTAAATGAGAGATATGCAAAAGGTTGAATTTGATTTACATTGGGGTATTTTATATCGAATTTTACGCTTTCATAAGCTAAAATAGGTATAGTCGGATCGACCGAGTTGTCTTTTAGAACAAACTGATAATTATCGCTAAAAGCTCCGATATCGATATTTTCATAAACAATACCTGTTCCGGCCGACAGTACTACTTTGTCGTGTAATTGGAAATCGCTTTCAATTTTAGTTTGAACTGTATGAATTAAATTATAATTTAATCCTTCCGATTGAAAATCTAGATCGAACGAGTCGCCGTCGGTAGACGCATCGTAATATAAGGACGATTTAAATGCGTCTGAATAATTTTTGGTCCCTTTTTCGCTGAGTTCAAAAATTGAATCGCTTTTAAAAAATTCATATCCAACGAGAAAATGAAGAAATATCTTATCGCTTGGCAATACTTTAAGACCGGTAGAACCAATCGCGTGATATACTTGATTTTCCATAAATTGATAACCGACAATCCCTTCTTTTAAAGGATATTCTGCCCCCGAACCGATCCCGTCCGCTCCAAAAAAACCGTTGACATACCATTCGATCCTGTCGTTAGGTTTCCAAAACCATTTTAAATTGCCCGTTCTGATATAGGGCGCTAAAGGCACAAATTGTCCTTGCGCTTTCCATACGTTGGCTATGGTCGCTTCGAGATAGGTAATACGCGCTCCGATCATTAGCCCCATATCTAGACCTTTGAAAGGTATCTCAAAATAGCCGTCGATTGCCGACATTGCTATATTGCTATTGAATTTAAACCCGTCGTCGGCGGTTTTTGTTTCAACGTCGAGAATTCCGCTTATAGCCATTCCATGTTTTGCGCTGAATATACCATTGGCAAACTTGACTTTCTCAACTATATTAGGATTGAATATCGAGTGTCCGCCTCCCCAGAAATATGGATATCTGACCGACAGCCCGTCAAAACTTGCCGATACTTCGTCGGGATAACTTCCTCTAATAGATAGTTGCGTATAGAAGCCGGAATTATAACTAACTCCCGGCAGAGCTTTAACGGCGTTCATTACGTCTTCCATTATGCCTCTGTTGGCGTACGCCTTAAGTTCTTCTTTATCGACGATCTTTGTCGCGCCGATTTTATCCTCTTTTGTATAGTAGCTCTCTTCGACGACAAGCTCTTCCCCGGCGATAAAACCTTCGACGAGCAATTGTACTACGATCTCTTTATCAAAATCTTTTACGTTTATTTTGGCGGTTTCGTAACCGATAAGGATACATGTAACTATAACTCTTTCGACTTCGTCGCCGACGCTTACGGTAACTAAACCTTCCATATCCGAATAGAACGGAGATTCGACGCCTCCGACTTTAACCATAACTCCTTCGAGCGGTATATCGATGTCTTTATCTAGAATCTTTAGTTTTACCTCTTTAGAAGAAATAATAAAAAGGAATTGAAATAGAAAAAAAATAAGGAAGACGTTTTTTAACATATTTTACTCCGTTTTTTTTAATAATATTTTATAGTATTTTAGATTTATAAATTCAACAAATATTTTCTAAATTTGAGTAATATCAACGAATATTATTAAGATATCCTTATATTTGTAAAATTACGTAACTTTTTTATACGCTTTAAAAAAATTGTTGAATTTATAATTGATTTCTATTATAATATTTTTTAAACTTTCTTTAAGGCGATCATAGTTGAAAAAAGAATCGGGTTTAATAAAAAACAAAATAAAAGAAATTATCGAGAAATTAAAAGCGGATAATATCAAAGAGGCCGTAGAGCTCGAAAAATATTTTGAGTTTTACAACGACGCGATATCAAAATCTTATAATAGCGATGCGGTCGATTTCAACGACGAACTAGAATTGAAAAACCTGGAACTTCAAGAGTATAAAAATCGATTAGACGCATCTATGCTAGCCGGAAACATCGCTTGGTGGCGAATGAACGTAAAAACAGGCGAAGTTATATTTAACGCGCAGAAAACAAAAATGCTTGGGTATAGATCGGAAGATTTTAATCATTATTCTCACTTTACGTCTCTAGTCCATCCCGACGACTTCGAACCAATGATGCGCGATATGAAAGATATGCTATCAGGTAAAAAAAGTCTATATAAAGTGGACTATAGGATAAAAACTTGTAGCGGCGATTATAAATGGTTTAACGACATAGGGGCCGTAACGGGTAGAGACGAAAAAGGGCGCCCGTTGATCGTAAACGGAGTAGTTATAGATATAACCGATAGAATGAATGCGGAAAAGGAAATTAAAGAAAGCGAAGCAAGGTTTAAAGCGCTTCACGACGCGTCGTTTGGAGGAATCGCTATTCACGAAAACGGTATCATTATCGACTGCAATCAGGGTTTAGCCGAATTATCAGGA
>JAGOCL010000159.1 GCA_017998755.1 Spirochaetota bacterium
CGCTTAGAGAGAATTCCGATATAGCCACTCTGATTTTTTTAGACGGAAAAAGCGGCGATATTATCTCGATGGCTAATTTTCCGGATTTTGATCCCAATTTTTTTACGCGGTATAACCAGGAGTCTTTTAGAAACGCTTCGATATTTCATCAATACGAACCCGGATCTGTATTTAAGATATTCTCTTTATCGCCGGTACTTGATAGCGGCTTGATCGCGGAGGATACTTATTTCTTTTGCGACGGACTATTTGACAACGTAAAAGGAGTCAAGATAAGATGCACCGGTACGCACGGGTCGGTAAATCTTTCCGGAATTATGAAATACTCATGTAACGAAGGGACATTGCAAGCGATAGAGTTGATTTCGTCGGAGAGTCTTTATTTGAGTCTGAAAAAGTTCGGCTTCGGCGAATCGTCTTCGATTTTATTACCCGGAGAACAGCCCGGTTCGTTAAAGAATTTAAAAAATTGGTCTATCAATTCAAAATATACTATTCCGATAGGTCAGGAAGTCGGGGTAAACGCTTTGCAAATGGTCAGAGCGGCTACGGTATTTGTAAACGACGGAACCATGGTTGAAACTAATATTGTTAAAAGTATAACCGATAGAGATAATAAAACGATCAAAGAATTCGGAAGGAAGGAGATAAGAGATATTCTCAAGAAAGGGACTTCAAGAAGAATTCTGGATACATTAATTGAAGCCACAATGACCGGCGGAACCGCGAGACGTTTAAACATCGAAGGAATTCAGTTTGCCGCAAAGTCCGGCACCGCTCAGATATTTGATAAGGAGTTGGGGAGATATTCGGACGACGAAGTAACCTCTTCTTTATTGGTTTTTTTTCCGTTTGAGAATCCCAGATATATAATTTATATGGTTTATCACAATCCAAAAGGTAAGATCAGATGGGGCGGAAATATTTGCTCGGTTTTACTAAACGAATTTATAAGCGGGATTATCGGATATTATAGAATCGGGGCTGAGGAAGAATATTCGTTATCAGAAAAGGACGTAGTTATTGACAAAGAATACAAAAAAATTGAAAAAACTCCTTTTGTAATGCCGGACTTGAGCGGCATCCCGGCCGGCGACGCTCTGGATATCTTATCTCAAGTTAACGTTAAGGTAAAAGTCGCCGGTATGGGGACAGTTTACGCGCACTTGCCTCAGAAAGGGGTAACGGTAAAAGCCGGCGACGAGATAATTCTATATCTAAAATAGACACTGGACATTTTAAAAAAAATTTATTATACTGCGGTAAAAATATATAGGATAAATATGAAAGAAAAGAGTTTTGAGAGTTCGCTATCGTCGCTAGAAAGGATAACCGGCAGGCTGGAAGAGGGCAATATACCCCTCGACGAAGCGTTGAAGTTATTTGAAGAAGGGGTCAAACTCAGTAGATATTGCGAGGAACAGCTAAATAAAGCCAGAGAAAAGATTGAAATACTGAAAAACTGCGATATTTCGGCCGAAGATGAAGCTCTTGATGAAAATAGAGAAAATGAAGATACAGAGGATAACGACGGCGAGATTGTAGAAAACGACGATATAAAACCTAAAACTACTAAAAAAAAACAAAAAAAAAATGAACTAATCAAAGAGGAAAATCTGCTATTTTAAATCTTAAAAATAAGGAAATCTTCGGAAGAGTTTTTTCGACGGATAAAGATAAAATAAGCGTTTTTCAAAATAACTCCGTTATCGATTTTTTTATACCGGAGGATAGATTTAACGATTTTGATTCTATAAAAGCCGGAGATATAGTAAATATAGGTTTTTATGTCGAAAACGGCGTTTATTACGCTCAATCGGTAATTTTACTCAATAGACCCGAGCTAAATCCTATAACGGATCCGAGTTCGTTCTTGAACAGATATTTAAGAAATAACATTGGGCATAATATAGCAAACCGCGATAAATATTTTAAATATATCAGAGAATATTTTAACGAAAAAGAATTTATTGAACTTCATACCTCTACCTTAACCGAATCTCCTGGGATAGAGACTTATATCGAACCTTTTCAGACTACTTACTATACTTATGATAATGATAAAATTCCTTATTATCTGCCTACGTCGCCAGAATTTTCATTAAAAGAGGCGTTAACGTTGGGATACGATAATATTTATGAAATAGCGAAAGTTTTCAGGAATGTAGGCGAAAAATCGCAGTATCATAGCCCCGAGTTTTTTATGCTCGAATGGTATAGGGCTTATGCAAACTACGACGCTATAATCAGAGATTGTTCGGAATTGTTAAAATATTTATCTCATAAAATTTACAATAATTCGATAATTAAACATAAAAGAGGCGTAATAGACTTATCGGACGTCAAGATAGTTACCGTAAAAGAGCTTTTTGAAGATTATGGGATTAATTTAGATTACTACTCGTCGGATCCGGCGAAGTTCATAAAAGAGGTTAACTCGCATTATAGTTACGATTTATCAGACGTCCGAAAAGACGACGTTTTTTTTAAGTTTTTTATGGATAAGATAGAACCGACATTGGGGTACGATAAACCGGTTTTTGTTTGTTCTTATCCGATTGATATGTGCAGTTTATCGAACGTATGTAAAGATAGCGAGTTTTACGGGGAGCGGTTTGAGCTCTACATTCTTGGAATAGAGATCGCTAACGGCTTCGGCGAATTAACAGACCCTGCAAAACAAGAAGATAATTTTAAGAAAACGCTGGAATTCAGAAAGAAAAACGCAATCTACCGGCTATCTATGCCAGATAGATTTATTAAAGCTCTAAAATACGGTATTCCGCCTTGTTCGGGCGTAGCGCTCGGATTGGAGCGGCTTTTTATGATTCTTTTCGACATAGATGCTATAGAATATACCAGAATATACCAAATATAGCTTTAATAGACCTATTATGACTATTTAACTACTTTTCCGTTAAAATCTTTACCTAATATCAATGTAACGTCGATTTTCTTATCTTTAGATTCCTCGCCTTTAACAATGCGTTTACATTGAATTAAATCTGCCAATTTTGAAGCTTTTTGCTCAGAATTTCTAATAATTACTACTGTGTTTTCGTAATTCTCATGTTGGGCGTTGCCGGCCTCGAGGACGTCTAGCCCGAAAGTCGTCAAATACCGCCTTGTTCTTGCGGCAAATCCTACGATATCGGTTCCGTTTAGTATCTCTACTACGATTTTCCCTTCCTCTTCAGAAGCGTACTCTTTTTTTATGTTTTGAAGCGCTTCGGCAACTTCGCTTTTTATCCAATTTCCAGATTTTTTTGGTTGGAGAATGTAGCTATATCCTGGAATTTCTTTTTTATCGCAATAAAGTATCAGATTTACCATTCCTCTACTAAAATCAACATTATTTTTATAAAATCTTGATTTTATTTCATTGAAAAATATCAAAAAGTCGTGAAGGGACATATTGGAATCGACGGTTTTGAACAGGTAGTTAGAGGTATTTTTGTCGGTAAACGTTTCGAGAAAATCGTATTTCAATTTAACGAAACTTCTGATATAGTTGTTGAGTCTTTTTAATTGATTGTACTCTTCGTCGTTGTTTTTATCTTCAATAAAGCTAAGATACTCGGCGGATTTGTCGCCGTCCATAAGCGTAACGCCGCTCGGGATGTAGACGTTTTTTTCAGGAACTTTTATTCTTTCGCTGTAAATCTCGACTCCTCCGAGCATGTCTATCAGTCTAACAAAATTATTTTTATCAATAAAGAAATAATAGTCTATCTTTACTCCGACAAGATTGGAAAGCGCTAAACGTAAATCTTCCCCGCTTATTTTTTTTGTAAGAGCTTCTTCAAGCGTGAAACTTTCCATTTTACCGTAAGACAAAAACGTTTTTGGGAGTAGAGAAATAGTCGCCGATCTGTTAGTCTGAGGATTAAAAACGACAATTGCCGCTCCGGTTACTATTTTTTTTTCGTCGTTAGCGACGACCAAAAACGATATATTTTGACCTGTTTTAAGCGATACTTTTAGTTTTTCTTCGCTTTTAAAAAATCTTCCGGCAAAAATAGCCCCTCCTATCATCAGCGCGATTGCGGATAGTATGATCCAGCCTGTGAAATTTCCTTTGGAAGTTTGGTTAGGTTTTTTACCCATAATTTATCCTTTGTAAAGACTATTTTGATAAATATACTTTATAACTTTTTCCGGAGCCATGCAATTTATTTTTAATCCTTGTTTGATTCTATTTCGTATCTCGGACGAGCTAAGTTCGATAACTCTATTTTTTATAAACGTTATTTTATAGTTTGATTTAGGCGTATCGGTAATATTTCTTGTTAAGCATAGCAGTTCCGTTGTTTTTTCGAGTTTGTCGATCTCTTTCCAAGTATCGAGGCCGTCAAGAAGATCGTCCCCAAAAATGACGCCGAGTTTATTTATACGCGGGAAAGCATTCCTGAAATATTCGATGGTGTCGATAGTTCTGCTAAATCCCCCTTTTTCAATCTCGACGGCCGAAGACCAAAAATTATTAATGCCTTTTATAGCTAAGTTTACCATATCAAGCCGGCGGTATGGATCTATCAATTCCGTCGTTTCTTTATGGACGGGAATGCTTGCCGGAATAAAAACGACGCAGTCGTAATCGGATTTTTCTAAGACGTCTAGAGCCGTAAGTATATGACCGTTGTGAATAGGATTAAAAGTTCCGCCGAAAAGCGCTACGTTTTTATTATTTAGACTCTTTGTTTTCAATTTCATGGATTTTATCTTTCAATATGTATAAAAGTTTATCTATACCGCGATGAGTTATTGAAGATATAGAAATGATGTTTTCGCCGACGACTTTTTGTAGTTCGACAGAGTTTTCTTCGGAATTCTCAACGTCGTTTTTTGACGCGACTATCAACCTTGGTTTCTTTGAAAGCTCTTCTGAATACGTTCGTATTTCATTTTCAAGTTTACGAAATTGATTAAGATAATCTTCGTCGGATAAATCGACGAGATAGAGAAGCAGTTTGGTTCTCTCGATATGTTTTAAAAATTCAATACCGAGCCCGGCTCCTTGAGAAGCCCCTTCGATAATACCGGGGATATCCGCCATAACAAAATGCTCGTTTTCTACCGAAAAAACGCCTAAATTGGGTACTAAAGTAGTAAACGGATAATTTGCAATTTTGGGATGGGCTTTTGTTACAACGCTGAGTAGAGTCGATTTGCCGGCGTTTGGGAATCCGACTAATCCTACGTCGGCGATCATTTTTAATTCGACCCGCAAACGCGCCTCTTGACCCGGCAAACCGGGTTGAGCGTATCTGGGAGCTTGATTTACCGATGTGGCGAAATGCATATTACCGCGTCCGCCTTTGCCCCCTTTTAAAAGGACGTATTGTTCACCGACGACTGTAAAGTCTCTTAATAATTCCTCGGTATCAGCGTCGTAGATAATAGTTCCGGCCGGAACTTCGATTATTACGTCGTCTCCCATTTTGCCGCTTTTTTGAGCGCCCATTCCGGGAAAACCGTTGCCGGCGTAGAAATTTCTCTTAAGATAGAGATTATATAGAGTTCTTACGTTATTTTTGACATTAATTATTACAGATCCGCCGTATCCGCCGTCGCCTCCGTCGGGACCGCCAAAAGGAACTCGCTTCTCCCTCCTGAAACTTACGCAACCGGGGCCGCCTTTGCCTGATTTGGCGCTTATAATAACTTCATCGACGAAATGTTGCATTAAATATTATTGGCCGTAAACGCTGATAGCTTTTTTGAATTTTCCCTTTCTTTCAAATTTTACTATACCGTCGATCAAAGCAAAAAGAGTATGATCTTTACCTAACCCAACATTTTTTCCCGGGTGGTATACCGTGCCTCTTTGTCTGACTAAAATACTTCCGGCGCTGACAATCATCCCGCCAAATCTTTTAACGCCAAGTCTTTTTGCTTGACTGTCTCTTCCGTTTCGCGAACTACCGCCGCCCTTATGATGAGCCATTTTTAACTCCTTACTATCTTTAAATCTATATATTTCCGATACTTTTTGTGAGTCTCTATTAGTCCGTTAAGTAAAAATAGAGATATTCCTTTTAAAAGATCGCGTTTTTCCGATTCATAGTCATCGACTTTGTAAAAAAAATCAACGCCGTCGCTTACTTCCATCCCTTCTTTGACAACGTCGCGCATCGACATATACGAAGCCAAAGACAAAACAGAAACGGCGGAACATACTATATCTTTACCTTTTTTATCAAAACCGCCGTGGCCTTTGACCGAATATTGTCTTACAATATCCTTATCGTCTATTTCAACTGT
>JAGOCL010000160.1 GCA_017998755.1 Spirochaetota bacterium
CTATAATCATTAATATTTTGTTCATAATTTCCTCCAAAGCTTTTATTATATATAACAACAAAAACTTGGAATCGTTATACAAAAATATTTATTTATCTTCGCCAATTATAGCTTTTAGCTGTCTGATTGATTCGGCTATTTTTGTTTTCGGCATAGTCGAATATTTAGCCGGTATCATCTCTTTATGGGTGCATTCCAAAACCGATACGAGATTTTGCAATTCGACTTCGTAAGGATAAACCGCCGGAATAAAATTGTTTATCGCCTCTTCTATGTGTTTATCCGAGACGACGTCTTCCCCTTCGGCGGCGGCTATAAATTTAGCTCTAACGAATATCGCCTCAATATCCGCGCCGGAATAAGTGTGTTTCTGTTTTTTATATAAATCGTCGTTATATTTGATATCCGTTTTAATTTTCAATTTCTTTATCATTTTATAGAAAATATCTTCCCGTTCCTTTGGCGAGTCCGGGTAAAATAGAGAGTGATGCTCTTCGCATCTCCCTTGCCTCTTTATATCGATCGGTAGCAAGTCCGGCCTGCAAGTTATCAGAAACCAAATTATCTTACCGCGATATTCGGTATTTCCCATGAACGACGCTATTTGAGCGAATACTCTGTTAGAAGTGCCGCTGTCGCCCGATTGATTCCTGTCTCCCAAAACCGCGTCGGCTTCGTCTATCATTACGGCTACGGGAGCCATCGCTTTCAAAATGTTAAGTATCTTTTCTATATTGCTTTCGGTCGCGCCGACGTATTTGGATCTGAAATTAAGCATTTTTACCATCGGGATGCCAATTTCGCCTGTGAAACACGTTACAAGAAAAGTCTTACCTGTGCCTACCGGCCCCGAAATAAGATACCCCATCGGTAGTACGTCGAGTCTACCCTGCTTTATGTTAGTCGACGCCTTTTTAAACAACTGCTTCACAAATTCATGTCCGCTGACCATATCAAGATTATACTCCGAATCGATTATCTCTAACATTCCGACTGATTCCGCCTCGATAAGCTCTTTTTTCCTCGTTCGAAGATACTCCATCGAAATATTTTTTTTCTCTTGATAGCTTTCCGAAATAATCTGATTGATATTTACCAAATTGAGCCCGCTCGTAACTTTAGACATCGTATCGATAGTTATCGAGTCTTCTAAAAATAATTTCCCTTGCTTTAATTTGTAATTCAGAAAATTGTTCCTTATCTCTTCGCTCGGAATAGGAATATGAATTTTGATAATATTGGGACATTTAACGAGAGTTTGATTTAATTCAAATAAATTCTCCGTTAATAATATTATAGTTATATCTTTATTGATAAATAACGGGTTGTATGCCCACTTTTTGATCGTTACTATGCTAAACCTGTCGTCGTCTGAAAAAGAAGTTCCGGAACTGTAAGGAATTATCGTTTCAGAAAAATCAATTATCAACACTACCCTCTCTTTCAATTCAATCTTTTTATAAAAATATTTTTCTAAAGACTCGAGCGAATGAATAAGATTCTTTGAAAATAGTTTTTTTATCTTATCGGACCTATTGCCCGACGCCCCCCCGTCTAGCATCGTCCTGATAAAGTCGTTTTTTGTCCCGTTTGCCTCTTCGCTAAACGGATTTTCAACAAACGTTATACCGCTCGATCTGTCGTAACAGAGTATCCTCCCTTTATATCCGAACAATATATCTGCGAAGTAGTCTTGAATTTTTACAAATTTAAACTCGTCCTCTTCAGTCCTTTGAGCTAAGAAATCTCTGATGTTGCCGTGAAATATAAACGTCGAAGACGTGTTTGAACAATACTTTATAGCGAAAGTTTTTGCCCATTCAGGCAATTTTTTGATAAAATTATAATTTTTTTGAATTTGATGTTCCGGCATAGAAATCCCCCTCCCGACCGTAAACTAAAAACGCAAAATTCGATTTAATTTTCTTTACCACGAAGAACGCGAAAAACACGAAGTAAAAGCAAAAATATCAGAAAAAAAGTTAATTCCTTCGTGATCTTCGTGTCCTTTGCGGTTAAACCATAGTATTATTTCGTAAATCGAAATTCGGGTTAAAAGCAAAAACAGCTTGAATAAAATATTCAAAGTAAAATTTTATCAACAATACAATAAAAAGTCAATTGTTTCAATAATAAAAAATATATTTTGAATATATATATAATTTATCCGATAATGTTAAATATGAGCCAAAAAGAACTCTTGTCTTTATTAAAAAAGATGATAGCTTTAACATTTCTATCTTTTTTTCTTTTCATAATTTCGATAAATCTTCTTAAATTCGTAGATTTCATAGTAAAAATTGACAATATAATGAAAACTAAAAATTCAGACGACGCAGATATACCTAAAATGAATTTATCTTATCTCGTCGACGAATCTGACGATACGGCTGATTTCAACCCCGATTACTCGTATAGCGCGGATAAAATCGGATATCGCGACGATATTTCACAATTACACAAATACGATTGGAGCTCGGGATATACTTTTCTATTAATCGGCTCCGATAAAGCGAACGCTAACGTAAAAAAAGCTCGGGCGGACGTTATTATACTGCTTAGAGTTAGCTCGGAAGGTAAAATCGCTTCGATATCTATCCCGCGAGATACTCTTATAACTATCTCAAACGGCAGTTATAATGGATATTTCGACAAAATCGGACATAGTTTGTACTGGGACGGTTTAAATCAATTAACGCTTAACGTGGAACGTCTCGTCGGTACGACGATAGACAATACGATAGTTATAGATAATTTTAGAAGTTTTGAAGCGTTTTTGGCTATGATCGGCGGCGTAAACGTAGATAAAAATCTCGAAGGTAAATTAGGAATTCAATGGATAAGAAACAGAAATTTTAAGTACGGCGACATCGAAAGATGCAGAAGACAACAGGTATTTCTTAAGAAATCTATTGATAAACTATGGAGACTCTCAAAAGGCGGCGCTTACGTCTATTCAGTTTTCATCTATAAGGCTCTGACTAAAATCGTAGATACTAATATAACAAAAAAGGATTTCATTAGTATCATATATTTATTAAAAGAAAAGAATTTTGACGTAAGCAAAGATTATTTTACTTCGGTACTGCCCGGGAATTTCGGCCGATTTGACTCAAAATTGCTTTATAAAAACAATCTTACCTGCTGGGAACCGGACGAACTGGCTATATCTAAAATTAATCTTCTGTTTACCGAAAACTCCGAAGATAACATAAAATATTCGACCGCCGCAGATTTTATTATATACGATTTAAACCAACTCTCGACAAAATTAAAATCTTACTTAAGATCAAAAATCTCAAATAGTTTTCTAACGTATAAAAAATAGTTAGATGAAATATTTTGCCCTTTTGATTATTTTTTTATAATAAAATAAAAGAAATAAATTGACGAAAATTAAAATATGTATTACATTGTAAACATGATATTTTATGAAGCAAAAGTAGAAAAAGCGGTGAAAAAAGGAGAAATACCTAAAAATATTTTTAAAAATATACACAATGTTTTTTTATCATTAGATTTGACAAAAGATATTAACTTGTTTGATATAAAGAAAATGAAAGGGAATTATAGCAAAGATTACTTTAGATTAAGGAAAGGAAAGTTTCGAGCGATTTTTTATTTAGAAAATAATGATATTTATGTAATATATATTGGAAAAAGAGAGGAGGCGTATGATTTATGGCAGTAATGTCAGTTAGATTAAATGATAGAGAAGAAAAATTTTTAAATTATTTAAAGACATATTATAATTGCGATTCCTCAACTATTTTGAAGAAATCTATAATGGATATGTACGAGGATTTGAAAGATAAAGAAATTATAGATGATTTTGAAAAAGAAAATAAGATAAGTTTTAAAAAATTTGAAGATATTCTTCAGTAAAAAAACGTAAAACCATCATCAAACAGCCGATAATCCGCAAGAGTTGGGCAAAGTACTCACAATAGAACCCGAATTCGATGCGAACTCATCTCGGATCAAATTCAAATCTACATTATTCTTAAATCTCCCCCTTCTTTTAGGCCTAAGAGAAGGGGCAGCTCTCGCCCATCCTTGGGCTCCGCGACATCTGACCTTCCTTGGTCAATGGGACGGGGGGTTGAGTTTTTTTTATTTTTATACTAATTACTATTTTACTCTTTCATCTTTTTTTGTTATATATAACGTAATGAAAAGTTTTAAATTTCTTCATAAATATATAAAAAAATCTATATGGATATATCTTTTAGGCGCCATAGCTCTGATTTTAGTCGATTTTTTTCAAATGTATATCCCCAAAAATGTCGGCAAAATTATCGACGGCGTCAAAAACAAGGTATTCTCTTTTGACGATATTTTTCGCTATTCATTACTGATACTGCTTATTTCGTTTATCATTTTTTTTGGCAGAATTTTATGGCGGATATTTATTATGGGAACCGCCAGAAAAATAGAAAATAATTTGAGAATCGATCTGTTTTCGCATCTTGAAAAGCTGTCTCAGAATTTCTATAATAAAAGTAAAATAGGCGATCTTATGGCTTATTTTACAAACGACCTTGAAGCTATCCGTATGACTATCGGCCCCGGAGTGATGATGGCGCTCGATTCGATACTTATGACAATTCTGATTGTGATAAATATGATTTTTTTTGTTAATCTCAAACTTACCCTGCTGGCTCTTACCCCTTTTCCGTTCATAGCGCTTGGTTCGTTAATAATCGGAAAATGGATGGAGGAAAGTTTTAAAAATAAACTTGAGGCGTTTAGCAAATTATCCGATTACGTTCAAGAATCTATATCCGGTATCAGAGTGATAAAAGCGTTTGTCGAGGAGTATAACGAACTAAAAAGTTTCCAAAAAGTAAACGACAATAATTATAAAAAAAACGTCAAACTTATCAAAATATATTCGATAATATTTCCTTTAACCCAAGTCATATCCGGAGTAAGTTTCTTTATGAACCTTCTGTACGGCGGTTATCTGACAATTATAGGAGAGATCACTTTAGGCCAGTTTATAGCGTTTAATCAATTCATAGAGATGTTGATTTGGCCTATGATAGCTATCGGTTGGAATATTAACATAATGTCGCAAGGATTCGCTTCCCAAAAAAGAATTCAAAGCATTTTAGACGAAAAACCCGATATTCAAGACAATATTGAAGCGCGGTCAATTAATATCGAGAACTCATCTATATCCATCAAAAATCTTTCTTTCAGATACGACCAAACCGAACGCGATCAACTCAAAGACTTATCGTTGGATTTGGAAGAAGGTAAAACTTTGGCTTTGGTTGGTAAAACCGGTAGCGGCAAATCGACGCTTGCCAATCTCTTGTTGAGAATATACGATCCGCCGGATAATACAATTTTCATCGGGGGCGTCGATATAAAAAAAATCCCCCTTTTTAGTCTGAGAGAATTCGTCGGGCTCGTTCCGCAGGATAATTTTTTATTTTCGGATTCGATTCAAAATAACATCGGTATGGCGCTGGATAATCCGAATATCGACGCGTTAAAATATTTTGCCGCAACCGCGCATATTAGCGAAAATATAGAAGAATTCCCGGATAAATACGATACAATTATCGGAGAAAGAGGTATAACGCTGTCGGGAGGCCAAAAACAACGGATTTCTATCGCCAGAATGATGACAAAAAACTACCCTATTATGATATTCGACGATTCGCTATCTTCAGTCGATACTTATACCGAAGAAAAAATACTTTCTAACCTCTTCAATCTCAGAAAAGGCAAAACAAATATTATAATAGCTCACAGAATTTCTACAATAGACAAAGCCGATACTATAGTTTTTATAGAAGACGGAATGGCGGTCGAACGAGGAACTCATTCGGAGTTAATAAAATTGAAAGGAAACTATTATTCGTTATATAAACGACAACAAATTGAAAAAACGCTTGAAAATGATTAAAATGAGACTAATATGGATATTATAGAAGAAGATTTGGACAATAAGAAACTATTCGACCTTCCTTTACTGAAAAGATTATTCAAATATTCGCTACCATATCTATCATTAATGATATTGGCTTTAGTCATACTCAGCTTGATAATGGCTCTGGAATTGATCAAACCGATTGTTATAGGCAAGACGATAGATAAATTTATATCGGGATACGCCGATACTTTAGCGATATTTGATACAAAACAGCCGGATTCGATATTATTCAACAATATGTACTACCTAAAAGATAATAACAATTATTCTGATAAACTAAAAGCCAAAAA
>JAGOCL010000161.1 GCA_017998755.1 Spirochaetota bacterium
TCGTACATTATATAATTTCCGCTTTCCGAAAAAGCGGCAAACCTGCCGTTAGTTACTTTTTCAAAGGAATCCGTTTTATACTCCTTTACCTTAGCGCCGGTTATCGCTTCGTAAAGCGTTATAGCGTTGTTATTCGACGCGAAGACATACTTCCCGTCGTAACTATAATCGACTACGGCGTATTGATCCGTTGGAAATTCATTAAGGACAAAACCAAAAGATCGCTCGTCTTTCATTTTGAATTCTTTATCGTATTCAATTAATCGAGCGGACTTTGAATACTTGTCGTATTTACATAGAACGTATTTGCCGTCTTTGCTGAATTGATACGTCTGAGTGAACGTAAAAGTTAATCCCAAAAATGCGATTAAAATAGTTATTAAATATTTCCTCATAAAATCCCCCTATATAAACTTATTAATAATATTAGAATTTTTTTTTGTAGTCAATAATTTGAAAATAAATTCGGATATTTATTCTTGTGAAAAATATATCTTGTATTTTGCCGTATCGATATCTTTTGAGAATATCGATCTGAAATTGTGATTGGTTTCTAAAATCATAGCGTCGCGATCGCCCGTCTGTTCCTCGTAATAATTCTTACGAGTAAAATAAACCCCTTCGTAAGATAACCTGACTACCCCGGCCAAAAACGAATATCTGGCAGGAATTACCAAATTTGAACTATAAAGAGAAGGATTGACTAAAAATTGTTTATCTTTATATATAATCTTCGCGGATGCGTTATTAATATGAATATTCACAGAGTTTTCATCAATCGCCTCGATATTCCCCTCGATCGTATATTTTCCGTTTTGAAATATTACGCTATTAGGGCCGGTTATCGTCATATCGCCAAGATTTTCCAGTACATCGCAGTCGGCCGCGCCCGCCAGATTATCTTTTTTAAACGCTATTTTTTTCCATTTCCCCAAAAATACGCTAGAAAAGAAATCGTTTTTCTCTTTTCCCGATTTTTTCCTTATATTCAGAGCGATATCTCTATCTTTCAACTCAAATTTCTCGCGAATCAGACTATAAGGAGCTTCGATAGAATATGAAACTAATTCGTATTTATCTTTCGGCAGGCGCAATTCTGTTCCGGCCGAAAAATTACAAACAAAAGAAGCGTCGGCAGACTTAACGTACGCAGATTGTATAGTTTCCGGAATCTCAACCTTCCATTTTTTCCCGTGATTATTCTCAGAAATAAGCAGATAATACCCGTATTGGTAAATATTATACCCATAGTCGATATGATCGTCTCTATTCAACTTATTTCGTTTGAAATCTATCGGATCGAAATAAAATAGAGCGGCGTTTTGATCCCTATTTATATAAAATATTTCAGCGCCGGAGTCTGGGTTTTCAATATAAAAACCGCCGACGACTTTCTCTCTCTCGACGTCGATCATTTCAGGGTAGCTCAATATCGATAAATCCTCCGACGACAAAGAATTTATATATAATCCCGGTTTATCTTTCCTGTTAGCGTCGCAAAATATCTGAAACTCGCAACCGGCGCTCGAATATTCGCTAACACTTTCTTTAATCTCAATTTTTTTTAATTTCCGCATAAAAACCGCCATTATATCCGAATCGGCTTTAAAGTAACTTTTCGCATAGCCGGCTTTTTGTAAAATTACATTATCGGACGACGATTTGTAGTAAAGAAAGCCGTCATTATCCGATATATACTTATCGCCGGCATAGACGTAGCTTATAGGGTTTAAACTATCGGAATCGTAACATTTTATCAGTTTATACCCCTTCCTTAACATTCTTTTTATCTCGGCGGTTTTATCGATTATAAAGCATATATCGTTTTTATCGGATATTGAGAACTCAAATCCGTCGCTCTCGTCGACGAACTTTAAGAACTCCATCCCGTCTTCAACGTACGAACCGGTAATCCTATATTTTCTTTCGTCTTTTACGTCTTCTTTTTTAATGATAGCGTATGCTCCGGCTCTTACGCTCTCTTTATCGATAGAAACGTACTCTTCCAAAATATATCCGACAAATCCCGAATACGCCCCACCTTTGATCTTTACTTTCAGAACGTCCCCTTGCAGTCCGTTAAAATACTCGTATTCCTCGATTAGCTCGAGTTTCGTCCTGTTATCTATGATAAAGTAAACCAAAGACGACGCAAACGGCGACAAACCGTCGGTAAACGAATCGTAAATATATGTTTTGTTTATTGGAGAGAGCGCTATCCCGCTTGAATAAATTTTAGCGGTAATTAATATTAAAAGAACGGCGTAACAATAGAGTTTTTTCATGTTGTTATTAATTTTTGCGAATTACTTCTAATTAATAATTTCATTATATTTTAGGATATGTATTTCTTCTTTGGCTTTTTTATCCAAAAAATCTATAAGACTAAACAACTCCGCCTCTTTGTTTGTTCCTTTCGTAAACGCTTTTGATACGTTAAAAAAATAGTCCTTAATCTCGCGAACGTTGTCCAAATAATATATATAACCGATATAAAACATCGCTTCGTCGACGATATACTCGTCCGACGAATACTCGTATTTGCCTTTTTCATTTATAAAATTGACAAAATCGGCCGGCCCGACGTACGTAAAATCAAACTCGTTTTCTTTTATCAATTCCGAATAGTACGTCATCCAAACGACGGAAGCCAGCGATAAATAGTAAAGAGCGTCCTGCTTTCTCTGTAGTAGCGCCGACCTCTTTCCGATATGAAAAAGAGCTTTGAGATACTCCATCCCTTCTATCCTGTAAATCCTAAATACGCGCGATAACGTGGGGTCGTTTTTGATATTAACTTTTATTCTATCCCAATAATCGGGGCCTTTTGTTTTAAAAAAACCTTCGACTATCTCCCTGTAAACGATATCTTCCAGATCAAAATTACCGCTTTTAGCGTACACGTCTGCCAATTTATACTTGATTTCTATCTCTTTTTGCGGATATTCAAAATATTTCTCGCCTTCCAAAGCTTTTTTGTATTCATACTCGGCGTCGTTAAGCGCTCCCGTATAAGCGTAGAGGTCCCCGATCAATTCGTGATATTGAGGATAAGTATCTTCCCGAGCCAACTCTTTTCTTTTCGACTCGACTATTTTTTTTATCTCATAGTCCGTCTTGTCTCTATTGGCATCACGCGTTTCCTGATAAAACTTATCGATTTTCTCCTCGATATACAACGCCCGAGCCGTTTGCGCCTCGATGATCGCAAGAGCGTATTCGCCGCGGATCTTAAGATTTTCGGACCTTTTGAGATGCGTCCAACTCGGATCTTTCCGATTTGTTTGAGAATATAAAGAGACGACGGCAAATAATAATATAGCTAATATTTTATTCTTCATAATATTTTTTTATCTGTATTATTAATTCGTCTAAAATATCGCTATTCTTAACTGTTTTTAGCGTTTTTCCTTCGCTAAATATTATAGATTTGTTTTTCCCGCAAGCGACTCCGAAGTCGGCGTCTTTCGATTCCCCCGGACCGTTGACTACGCACCCCATTATAGCCGCTTTTATTTTTTTATTAAATCTTTTACCTTTTATTCTCTCTTTAAATTCCGCGACGAGATTTTCTATGCTTACCTCGGTTCTTCCGCAAGTCGGGCAACTTATTATCTCGATATCGGGCGTAAGCTTACCGACCGCTTCGAGAATTTTCCTGCCGGCGATAACCTCGTCCTCTTCAGAAGAGGTAAGACTAACCCGAATTGTGTCTCCGATATTGTCCAGCAAAAGATTTGATATGCCGACAGAGTTTTTGATAGCCCCGTCAAATTTGTCCCCCGCTTCGGTTACTCCGATATGCAAAGGGAGTCCGAATTTCGCCTTGGCAATCCTGTTTACTTTTATCGTTTCCATAACGTTTGAGGATTTGAAAGAGAGAACTATCTTATCGTAACCAAACTCTTCAAAGTAATTAATCTCCTCGCAAGCAGACTCTATCATCGTATCTATATGAGAAAGATTTTTCAGTATCAAATGTTCCGGTAGCGATCCGGCGTTTATCCCGATTCTAACGGGAATATTATACTCTTTCAAGCAGGCGACTATCTCCCCCACCCTGCTTTTATCCCCTATATTGCCGGGATTGATCCTAACCTTGGCTACCCCCGCCTCTATCGCTTTAATGGCCAATTTATAATCAAAATGGATATCGGCAACGATCGGTAAAGGGGACTCTTTTATGATAATCGACAAAGATTCGATCGACTTTTCGTCTGGAACGGTAATTCTGACGACATCCGCGCCAATAGTAAAGAGCCGTTCTAACTTATCGATAGTAGTTTTATGATCGTACGGGGAGTTTTTTATCATAGTTTGAATAGGAATATCCCCGCCGCCTATTGTTTTATTTCCTACTTTTATTATCATTATTTTGCTTCTTTTTTATTTTATTTTTATTTGTTACGGTTTCGGTTTTTACGGATACGGACGAGATTTTTATATAAGCGTTTTTAGCCGCTTCTTTCTCGGCGTCTTTTTTTGATTTGCCTTCCCCTCTGCCGATTATTTTTTTGTTCAACTCCACTTCCATAGAAAAACTTTTATCATGTTCGGGACCGGATTCCTGAATCAGACGGTAAATCGGACAAACTTTGTAATTTTTTTGGACATACTCCTGAAGAAGAGTCTTATAATCTTTTTCGTGTTTATTTTGAAGCACCAGCTCTATCTCTTTTATAAAGAAATTCATGATGAATTGGCGTACTTTTACTATATTATTTGAATCCAAATAATAACTTCCGATCAACGCTTCAAAAGTATCCGCTAAAATTGTCTTTTTATACCTTCCGCCCGTTTGCTCTTCGCCCTTGCCTATCAAAATATAGCGGCTAAGCTCTATTTCGCGGGCTATTTTTGATAAAGCGTCTTCGCTGACTACATGCGACTTTATTCTCGCCAAATCGCCTTCGTTTAGGTCCCGATACGTTTTATAGAGATACTCGGATATAACCAGCCCCAAAACCGAATCCCCTAGAAATTCAAGTTTTTCATTATTTTTATCGTTAATTTGGGTTTCATTTAAAAAGGATTTATGAGATAAAGAGATGTTTAATAAATCAAAATTATGAAAATTAATACGAGTCTTTTTTAAGAGTTCCTTCAACTCTTTTTTTCTTTCCGAATTTATGCTCAAAATTATTTCCTTAAGAACTTCGCTTATTTATAATAAAAAGAAATCGCGGTAGTATATAGAGGATAAAAAAATCAGATAAAATAAACAATTTCATAAAATCAGCGCTTCATATCGCCGCAAAACACGCCGGAATTAAATAAAAACCGGCGGCGAGAGCAAAGGATAAAAGCTTTCTATAAATGAATATTACAGATTGCGGGTTTGCCCGCTACTTTGCCGCCGTCCGGTTAATATAATCCGGATTATTATACCCGGATCAAACATTATAATTACTTTAAATGCTCGTCGATATATTTAACGGCATCTCCGACCGTCGCTATCTTTTCAGCATCTTCGTCCGGTATTTGTATTCCAAACGCCTCTTCAAGTTGCATGATAAGTTCGACTGTGTCCAAAGAATCCGCTCCAAGATCGTCGATAAACGAAGATCCCATAGCAATTTTAGATTCGTCGATTGACAATCTTTCCGCAATAATAGATTTAACTTTATCAAAACTGTCTGACATTAAGTCCTCCTCAATCTTTTTTTTATAACTTTATCATCTTAAAATATACAATCGTTTTTGTCAATATTTTTCTTTCTTAAATTTATACGCTTTCCGATAAATTTTTCATAATATATTTCAATAAACTATCGTAACTATTCAAATAAAAATGCGTAAATTGTAGCGCAACGGCAAGCCCGTTTTTCTTTACTATTTTTGCGTCGACGTCGATTTCCTTGTTGTCGATTTCAAAAATTATGTGTTCTAAGAGGTTGCCTTCCGCTAACTCGATTGTCTCACAATCCGAATACAGAGAGATCGCCAAGCCGCCGATAGATATATCCAAAACTTTTGACGATATCCTTTTTCCGCTTTTTAATTTAAAAAAAGCTCTGACAAAATCGTCGTCTTTTGGCGTAATTCTTATATATTTTCGATCCGATACGTGATTTTTGAATTTCTTACATATAATATTCATCTTATCCTGCAACCGTTCGCAATCGATCGGTTTAACGTAAAATCCGATGAGATTATACGACTGAATTCTTTTTATAAACAAACTGTTCGCCGATAACGCCGTACCGAGAATAAAAATTTGAGATAAATTT
>JAGOCL010000162.1 GCA_017998755.1 Spirochaetota bacterium
AATAATCGTAAAGTCGTCTTTGGAAATATCGAAATTCCGCCTTATCAATGTCTCTTTGATGAACTCCGGTAAAACGATTATATCGTTTGCGTCGGCGGAGCCGATTATCTCTTTTAGTCCGTCGAGACCCAATTGGTTGTTTGATTTGGAGGAGCATTCGTATATCCCGTCGGTAAACATTAAATAAACGCTATCAGGCTCTAAAGCGACGGTTACTTCTTCAGAAGCCGAATATTGATAATCGTTTTTCCAGCCTAACGGAATCTCTCTGCCTAAGTCGATAACGCGGACGTCTTTGTCGTTTAGATTTAGCGAAAGTAGTTGAGGATGACCGGCGCTTATATACTTGAAAACATTTTCTTTTAGATTAATCGTTCCTATAAGCAGGGTCATATAATTATCTTTAAGAAGGTCTTTTGATAAAATCCTGTTTATCCTAGTCAGCGCCGCGGAAATATTAAAGTTCCGTTTGGTATTATCGATTTCGATTTCGATAATTGTTTTTATGGCGGACATTAGAAGGGCGGCGCATATACCGTGACCTGAAACGTCCCCAATATATAGAATGAAGTTGTTTTCATCGATTTTTATTATATTATACAGATCTCCTCCGATATATTTTGACGGAGAATAAGTTGAAGAAAACAAAATATTTCTTTCCAAAATAAACCATTCGGGAAGAAAATACGATTGAATTTTTGCCGCGGTCTTCAATTCGTTTAGAATATCGTCGTACATTTTATTTATTTTCTCTTCATATTCTTTAATCCTAAAAATATTGTTAATTCTGGAAACGAGTTCAAACGAATTAATTGGAAAAGATACAAAATCGTCTGCGATAGGTATTACCGATTGTTGGAGGAAATCTCCAAGATTATAATCTGTAACCGCAATTATAGGGATATATGGAGAACTTTTCCGGAAAGTTTTGATAAGTTCTATTCCGTCGAGTTTGCCGATAAGAATGTTTACGATTATGAGATTAAATTCCAGATTTTTAACGAATTCTACGGTTATTTCTTTAGATTCGCAGGCGTATAACTCAAAATCGAGGCCTTTTAGAATATTATTTATCGTATAAGAGTTTTCTTTATCGTCAATTATTAAAATTCTCTTTTTCATAAATATCTGATTTATCCGTTTTCATGGCAATATTGTTACTCTGATAATGAGATTATAACATAAATATTGAGTATAATAAATATTTAATTAACTTAATAAATTTATTTATTATAGTTTGAATTTTAGACTATAATAAGCTATCATAAAAAAAAAGCGAGAATTCCCGTTTTTCTATTTTCTAGAAATTCTCACAGAAAACTAGATGGGCGCTTATCGTATAAAGTAATTTATATTTGATGTAACGGTTTAATAACTAATATTGGTACAAAAAATGCTAATATAATTACCTAAGATATTTAAGGAGCTTTTAATGAGAAAAATTTCTGAAAAATTATTATACGTAGTTATTTTGCTATTATTTTTATCGTCTTGCGGAAACGGAGCGCTAAATATTGACGATTCGAGCAAAGGCGACGAAATGAAATATATTCCAGTAAGTATAAATATGGTTACTTCGAGAGGGTGGTCGGTAAACAGGTTTGAAATAGAGGCGGTGAACGACGCTACCGTATTAACGGCGACGACCTCGTCGTCGAGCGCGACGATGTATTTTTTTTCGGCTACGTGGGATATATCGGTTATCGCTCGCGACGAAAACGGCGTGGGTCTTTATAAAGGGGAGCTCTCCGTCGCCGTAAGCGAATCGACCGGCTCTATAACTATTCCGGTTTTGCAGGAGATCGGGGGCGCGAGTTTTTCCGTAATAAATAGTTCGGGATACTCCGTTCTTTCGGGCGACGCAGGCTTTATAGAAAAGATTGTCGTTACCGCGAAGAAAAACGGATTTACCGATATAGTTAAAGAAGCTCAGTCGTTTGAGACTGTTTTATCTTTTATAGATATGGTTGCGGGGGACTGGACGTTCGACGTAGAATGTATGGCTAAATCGATAAACGCCGACTACTCGATAATCGCTGGAAGTTGGACGACTTATTTGAAGAAAACAGTAACAAAAACGATTGTTGCGGGTAAGATAGAAAACTGGACTTCGGAAGTAATAGCGTCTGATTCTCAGATTGCCGTTCCTCCGGTTAAATTATCGGTTGCAAGCGGTTCGTCCGTTAATATCGGAGATCCGATCGCTCTAAGTTGTAATACCGTAGGAGCCGCGATCAAATATAAAATCGGAACCGACGTAACGATGGATTATACCGCTCCAATTGCCGTTTCCGGAACGGCTGGAAGTTCTTTTACAATAAGCGTCTGGGCCGAAAAATCCGGACTTATATCTTCCGTTAAAACTCAAGCGACTTACAATATAACGCTAAACGGAATAATCGTCCACGCTAAGGGGTTTACTCATATTCATGCATGGCTTATAGTCGACGGTTCGTCGGTTAATATTTTTGATAAGCTTTGGCCGGGAGAAGAGATGGTTAGCGACTTTCTTGATTGGAAGAAGTGGACGTTCAACGATTTAGATACAGTAAATTTGATATTCAGTAATAATGGCGCTAGTCAAACTTCAAATTTATCTAGAACTACCGGCGAATGGTGGTATAAAGACGGCGTTTGGCATGGGATCAATCCCGAGGCGATCGCTCCCGTAGTATCGGCGACGCCCGGTCCTTCGAGTTTCTCGGAAAATATATCCGTTTCGTTATCAGTCGATCCGGCGGTATCCATCTATTATACTACGGACGATTCTACCCCTTCCGAATCGTCTAGCGTTTATTCTACTCCGCTAACGTTTAGCGAAACGACGACGCTTAAAACTTACGTTACAAAGGACGGACTTTCGGAAGTAAAAAGTTTTACCTATACCAAACTCGGACCGCAACCGCCGGTCGTAACCGCTACGCCTTCGCCGAGAAATTTTACCGAATCGATTTCCGTAACTTTAACCGTAACGCCTGAAGTAAATATTTACTACACAATAGACGGAACGGCGCCGACTGCGGCGTCTACATTATATAACGGCGGCGCTCTTGTTTTTATCGATACAACTACGATAAAAACTTACGTCGAGGACGAAAATGGAAGCTCGGTTAAAGCTTTTACTTATACAAAACAAGCGGAAGGAAATTATTACAAGACTAATCCTAACGGTCAAGTTGGGCTTTATAAAACCGGTATAACCGTTACCTGCGTCAATACAAAGTCGGACGGATTTACCGATTGGTCGGACGATCTTCTTATAGCGCAAGGGGTCGCCAACGACGACTCGAGAGCGTTCAAGGGGGGACACGAATACCCCGTTTACGACACTTACAGTTTATACGCCGCATGGGACGATGCTACCCTATACCTAGGTTGGCAGTTTGTCTATGTGAACGATATAGTCGATCCGTCGAATAACGGCGGCAACGAAGCCAAACCGACGAACGGCGATATTCCTCAAATGCTCGTATTCGATCTTGATCCGGCAAATTCAAGCGTCGGCGGTCTTGCCAGCGGCGCCGATCTCTGGGCGGCCGGACCTTTCAAGAAGTTCGATGTCTCTTTGGGCGTCGATACGATCGCGATGTTCTCAAGCAAAGGGGGCGTCGGCGTTCCTTCGATGTTCTTTATGAACCCGTCGACCGGATTCTTCGAATATGCGACGCCGACCGATACGACTTACGCTAAAAATTTCACGACGCTCGGCATCGTTTACGGCGCGATCGACGGACTTCTTCCGGCGAGCGTTTGGGGGATAAACAAATCGTCGTGGGATAGCGATTATACTCCGGATACGCTCCTCGGCAACGAGGGTTTTGTAGATATGATCCCGTTGGGGCATACCAAATCTTACGACACATTTTATGAAATGAAGATACCTTTTGAAGCTCTTGGACCTGATATAGATAAAGAATATATTGAAACATACGGGATCGGAGTTATGCACGTATCGACTTTTGGAGAGAGCTCGATCGCCTCGATACCGTTCGATTTTACCACAGTCGATAAAGCCGAGCTGGACTATACCAAAGACCCCTCTTCGACTCACGAGAAAGAGGATCTGGATACGTTTACGACGCCGTTGGCGCGAATTGGGAAATTATAAAAAAATAATTAAAATATTTTTTTAATAAAATATTTCTGTTTTTTTTTGTATTTTTTTATATAATGATATTTAACATATCATTATAAGGAGAGAATTATGAATATTAACAACGCCGTAGATAAAGCTTACGAGAAAATGAGTCTAAAAGAGTTATTGAAACAACCTCTTAGCGCGCTACAAGGATTAAGCGAAAGACAAGCAAACTTAGTGAAAGAAGCGTTTAAAATCTCGACAATCGAGCAGTTCTGCAATTCAAGATTTGCAAAATGGGCTTGGTCTATAAAAGCTCTTGAGAAATATGAAGGAAAGAAAAACGATAAAGCCGGATCGCTTAATATAGATAAAGCGGTAGATAAAGCGTGGGAAGGTAAATCTTTTTCCGATATTCTCAACGCTCCTTTGTCGGCGCTTCAGGGACTTAGCGAACGGCAAGCCGAACTTCTTTACAAAGCTTTTCGGGTTAAAACCGTTAAACAATTGGCTAATCAAAGATTTATATTAATTGCGCGAGCCATATACTTTCTGGCGCTTTGCGAAGATTAAATATTTTACCGTATTGAAAAATCCGCAAGAATTTTTCAATACGAGTCTTTAAACTTAATTTTTTAATATAAGAAATTTGCAAAATTAAATTTTGATACAAGAATTATTTGGTATATTTAGCATATATGGGATATAATTGTATTGAGCGTAGATATGTTAATATTAATCAATCTGAATTCCGAAGAATTAACGGCCGAAGTTTCGTCTACTTTAAGTTCTTATTTTAAAAGCGTAAACATTGTAGTTACTTCAAATATTACCGAAGCAAAATATCTTCTATCTAACGACAAAAATATAAAAATTATCATATCGGATTTTCTTTTTAAAGACGGTACGGTTTTCGACCTGACGGTATTTAAGAAACCGATAATTATATTAGCCGATAAGGAATATTCGACATCCGCTTTTATATCGCTAAAAAACGGATATAACGACTGTATTGTTAAAGATCAGGGGAAAATGTTTGTAAAAATGATTCCGTATTATATATCAAAAACTTTTATTAAAATGAAGAAAATTAATAAAATCAGGAATTTAAGCAAATCAAATAAACAGTTTTTAGCAAGCGCGTCGCATGAATTAAGAACCCCGTTGAATTCTATATTAGGATTTGCGCAACTGTTGATAGAAGAGGAGCCGGAGGGAGAAAAGCTAGATAAAATTAAAATTATTAAGGATTCCGGAAAATATCTCTTAAATATTATTAATGATATTCTCGACCTGTCAAAGATCGAGTCGGGGAAAATTCTTTTTGAGAAAATCAATTTTTTACTTATTAATACGATCGCTCATATTCAGAGTATTTTTTATATACAAGCGAGCGATAAAAAAATAAATTTTACCGTTAATATAGACGAAACCGTTCCAAATCTTGTTTTAGGCGACGAACTGCGTATAAGCCAGATATTGATTAATATTCTTTCTAATTCGTTTAAATTTACCCCGGAGAACGGTAAAATATCGCTTAGTTGTTCGTATTACAATGGAGTCGCTCATTTTATTATAGAAGATACCGGAATAGGTATTCCTAAAGAAAAATTAAAGACGATTTTTAAACCTTTTGCGCAGGTTGACGCTTCCACAACCAGAAAATACGGCGGAACCGGGCTCGGTCTGACGATATCTAAAGATTTGATTAAATTTATGGGGGGGACGATCGACGTTGAAAGCGAAGTCGACGTTGGAACAAAGTTTTTTATAAACATTCCGATAGAATCAATAGACGTTAATAAAATCGGACAATCCGACGATTTGCAATCAAGCGAGAGGAACAAAGCTATCGAAATGGTCGACGGTTGGATATCCAAAATGGGGGATGAAAAAATTTATAAAAGCGTAATATTATCGGGAATCGCCAATCTTCCCGAGAGAATTCATTTGTTGGAAGACGCTATCAATAACGTCGATATCGACAATATCAAATTTCACGCTCACCAGATAAAAGGATTTACCGGAAGCTACGGAATGGACGAGATATATAAATTTGCTTTGGATATTTATAACGAGATTAATAACGGTTCCGG
>JAGOCL010000163.1 GCA_017998755.1 Spirochaetota bacterium
GCCATATAAAGCCGATTTGGATAGCTAACGCGGTATCCGAGCTCGCGGTATTTATAACGTATTCGGATAATAAAAACATAGACGCTAACGTATCAGATTATAAGAAAAGCAATTACTATTATGATTTTAAAGAAAATTTCAAATTTGACAGAAACGATTTTTTCATACCGTCTGAAGAATCTCGGCTTATTGGGGGCGGAATCGGCGAGGATGAAACTTCGATAAAAATAGCCAAATATGATTTTTTTGGAAACGATAGACTGTTCCCGGGAAATAGAGTAGACGTTGGAGCGGTACAGAGAACCGGCTATATCAAATAATGAACGTCGCTATTCTCAATCATCCGTTTACGGATTTTTATTCTTCGCCAAAAAGAATGAATTGCGGCATACTGAGTTATTTGGGAGATATGATAAAGCCGCATAACTACAGCGTATTCGACCTTGTCCAAAATATAAAAAAAGAGATACGAATACCGGATAAACTCAGATATTTATCGGAATATATCGTTGCGGATCTAACTAATTACTCATTCTTTCAGAAATACTACAAATTCGGCGACGTCGGAATAATCGATCCCGATAAATTCGTTGAAGAAAGCTTTGATTGCGTTTTAGTTACGACTTTTGCGTTTTGTTATTTCGAAGGTTTACAAGAGCTTATCGAATATCTGAGAAAGTTTTATGATAAACCGATTATAGTCGGAGGTAACGGCGCTTCGTCAAATCCCGTTTATTATCTGGATAATCTTGATATAGATTACGCCGTAAAAGGACCGGCAGAGTTGTCTTTACGTAAAATTCTAGACTCGATCGAGACGGGGAAAGAAATTGATTATCCGGGAGTTTGGTCGAGGGGAAAAAGAGTCGCTTATGAAAATTGCGCCGATTACGACTACAAGCCGTACGTATTTCTACGAGGCGATACTTTGACTTTGCAATTAACGCGCGGCTGTCCGAAAAAATGCGCGTATTGTTCGATAAAATTGAATAGCGGAGAAGTTTACAAAAAAGCGCCGCCGGATTTGTTGGAGAGCGCCTTACAGGGGTACCGGTTTGACGAATACGTAGTTTATCGCATCGACTTTGAAGACGACAACCTTACTTACGACTGGGAATATTTTGAAAATATAATAAAAATATTAAAAAAAAATATCCGGCGGCTTACATTCAGCTTTGAAAACGGGCTTGATTTTACGACGTTGGATAAAGATAAAATTTCTAAACTGATAGAATACGGAATATCTCAATGGAATTTGTCCTTGACTTCTGTAAATTACGATACGCTAAAAAACGCTAAAAGAAATTATATACTTGAAATTTACGATAATATATTAAGTATTATTGAAAAATCAGATTTAAAAGTTATAACATATTTTATATCGGGACTAATCGGCGATAATTGCGATAATATTTTGGCTACTATACTGTATTTAGCCGGGAAGAAAACGGCTTTGGGAATTTCTTCTTTTTATCCCGTACCGAATACAAAAATCGTTTCTAGCCTGACAAAGGAGATTATTCCCGATCTGGCAAAGGGGTCGTCGTTTTATATGTGGGGCGGCGTTTCTACGAAGAAACTTGTTACTCTATTCGCTTTGTCGAGATTTATCAACAGTATAAAAACGATTACCGTTAAAGAATGGACGGATTTTTCCGTCAAAATCTCAAAGGATGATACGGGCTTTAAAATAACCGGAGCTATACCTAATAAAGCGGTTTTATCAAAAACTGGAATTCTCGTTTCTATAATAAGCGAAGATATTTACTATTGCCGTAAAATTGGTAAAGAATATGTGTTTATAAAACAGAATTTGGACGACGAAATCATTAAAAGATTTTTTTTCTCAATAAAAAATGATATAATTATCAAAAATAACGCGGGCGAAATAATTTCAGAAGAGATATGGAGCGGTTTATGGGAAAAGGCGTTTCGGTTATAATACCTGTATATAACAGGATATTTGAGTTGAGAAGAGCGATAGACAGCGTTTTGGAACAGGACAACGTTGAATTTGAACTTATTATTGTCGACGACTGTTCAGACGGCGGTATAAAAGAAACTGCGGATTCGTATAACGATAAAAGAATCGTATACATAAGAAATAGCGACAATCTAGGAGTCGCCGCTTCAAGAAATATTGGAATACGAGCGTCCAAATACGATATTATCGCGTTTTTGGATAGCGACGACGAGTGGGCGCCGAATAAATTGACGGCGCAGTTGAGATATTTGGAAAGCTCGTCAGTCTCGGTAGTTCACACTGAAGAGATATGGGTAAGAAACGGCGCCAGAGTTAACCAGAAAAAGATACATAAAAAAACCGGAGGGGATATTTATATTCCGTCTTTACGTCTGTGTCTTATGTCGCCGTCGTCGATAATGATAAAAAGAGAAGTTTTCGATAAATTCGGGTTATTCGACGAGAAATTTCCCGTGTGCGAAGATTACGATATGTGGCTTAGAATTACGGCAAACGATGAAGTAGGTTTTATTGAAAAACCTCTTATCATCAAATACGGCGGGCATAGCGATCAACTAAGCGTCAAATATCAAGCGATGGATAGATATAGAGTTATATCAATGTTTAAAATACTTGATACAATAAAACTTTCTCAAGCTAAAAAAGAAGCGACCGTAGATATGATAAAAGAAAAAACGCTAATCCTTCTATCCGGCGCCGAAAAAAGATGCAAGATAGACGATATAGCGTTGTATAGAAAATGGTTGAAAGACTGCGCGAATTATCTGTCCATAACGTAACTTTGAAGTTTTGAGCTTCTAGAAGTATGTTTAAGTCGAACTAACGCTTTTTTCTCTATTTGTCTGATCCTCTCTTTCGTGAGGTTGTATTTTTTACCGATTTCTTTTAAACTCATTGATTTTAGTCCGTTTAACCCAAACCTGCGCTCAATTATGTCTTTTTCTTTTTGAGACAGAGTATTCAATACCGAATTCAGTATCTCGTTGAGAGAGTCTTTTTCCGCTCCGTCCATAGGAGACGCGTATCTGTCGTCTTTCAAAAAGTCGCCTAGATTAGAAGTCTCTTTACTGTCGTAAATTTTCGTCTCAAGAGATATAGCGGTTCTTGAAATATCCATAAGATGTTGAACCGTTTTAGGGTTATAATCCAGCTTTTTGGCAATCTCGTCCGCCGTCGGTTCGACTCCGTCGACGGTCTCTATGCTTTTTTTTGCCCTTTCGATCTGTATAAGCTCGTTGGCTCTATTTAAAGGTAGTCTTATAAGTCTAGATTTCTCGCATATAGCTTTTAGAATCGCCTGTCTGATCCACCAAACGGCGTAACTGATGAAGTGGTATCCTAAGCTAACGTCGAATTTATCTATAGCGGTAAGAAGTCCTATATTGCCCTCGTTTATAAGGTCGCTTAACGGGATACCCTGATTTCTATATTTTTTGGCGACGGCTACGACAAATCTTAAATTTGAATTAATGAGTTTTTCTTTTGCGAGTTCGTCTCCGTCTCTAGCTCTTAGCGCTAATTTTTCCTCTTCTTCTCTGGTTAACAGAGGAATCTTACTGATTTCTCCAAGGTAGTACGATAAGGAGTTGTTATAATTTGGTTTGCCGTTGTTTACAATTTTTTTCATATCTACCATAAAATATCCTTTTAATAAAATTACTTTTATACAAGCAATTCCAGCGCCTCTTTAGCTACAATATATATAACTATTTTAGCCGCAAAGAGTTATGTTTAATTAAAAGGTATATCTATAACCTCCTTATTTCAAACATTATCAGTCAATTTTTACACACTATTAATTATCGGACAAAAAAACGGGTAAATATTATACATTTTCAAATATTATACAACTTTTTGACGCCTTTTTACTCTTTGGCGCCGTAATAAACAAGCCGACGGCTTCTACTCTAGGGTTTGATATGTTTAACGAATTCTTTTTAGCGTACTCCGCCAGTTTAATTATACTACATAAAATAAAAAAATCAAAAAAAAATGATAAATTTTATTATTTTAAAAAAATTATATTTGACTAAAAAGAAATTATAAATTAGGATTGACGAAGGATGAATCTTATGGACGACGCGCGGGCTTTATACGAAGTATTATTAATTACTCAGATTGCGTCTTCATTATTGATATTTATACTTCTTTTCTTTGTAAACGCCCCGTACGGAAAATATTACGCAAAAAGATGGGGGGCTTCTATCAATCCCAGATTAGGGTGGATCGCGATGGAATTTCCGGCTTTTATTACGTTACTCGTAATGTTTATTGCCGGCGGGGCGTATAAAAACTTTGTATTAACTGTATTTATTGTTATCTGGGAGATTCATTATATACGCAGGACTTTTATTTTTCCTTTCCAAATCATAACAAAGAAAAAGATGTCGGTTCTTATTCCGATCTTAAGCGTTGTCTTCAATACGATGAACGGTTATATTAATGGGTATTATCTTTTTATTAACGACGGTTCTTTTGAAAAATACAGTTTTTCATGGATATTTACCCCTCAATTTATCGTAGGATGCTCGATTTTTATCGTCGGATTAGTAATAAATATCAATTCGGATAGTATTCTCAGAAAATTACGATTAACCGGCGACGGGGAATATTATATTCCAAACGAAGGACTTCATAAATACGTCGCCAATCCTAACTATTTTGGCGAACTTCTCGAATGGATAGGTTGGGCGGTATTAACCTGGTCTCCTGCCGGAGCGGCGTTTGCTCTATTTACATTTGCAAATTTGGCTCCGAGAGCTCAAAAAAATAAGCTTTGGTATAGAGAAAAATTCGGCTCTTCTTACCCAAAAGAAAGGAAAGCGATAATTCCCTATTTATTTTAGAAGTCCGTAAAATTTTACGCTATTCAGTTTCTTTAACGACGGTAAATGAATTGACAAGATCCATTAATTCCTTGCAACGGCTTGCCATATCCTCCGCCGCTCCGGCAAGTTCTTCCGAATTTGCGCTAACTAATTGCGTAACTTTTTCTTGTTGGTTTGCCGCGAGCGACAGCTCTTTCATGCCGTTTTTTTGTTCTTTGGACGATATCGAGATACTTTGAACCATATCTGACGTCTTTATGATATTCGGAGCTACTTGATTTATCAAATCGACCGCCTTTTTTGAAATCTCTACGCTATCGTCTGCGATAACGATTATTTCTTCCGCCGCTTTCAAGCTCCTTTCGGCAAGCTTTCTGACTTCGCTCGCAACGACTGCAAATCCTTCGCCGTATTCTCCGGCTCTAGCCGCTTCGATCGCCGCGTTAAGAGCGAGCATATTTGTGTTATTCGCTATTTCTGATATTATCTGAATTTTTTCGGCAATTTTTTGCATAGATTCCATAGTGTTATTAACGGCGGAGCTCCCATCTTTTGCCAAGATAGAAGATTTGACTGCGATTTTTTCCCCTTCGTTTGCATTATCGCTATTTTGATCTATCGTAGATACCATCTCTTCTATACCGGAGCTCATCTGTTCGAAGCTTGACGCAAGTTCGCTTGCCCCTTGAGATAGCGATTGCGAGGCGGTTGAGACCTGATCCGCTCCGGAATTGATATCTTCTACCGTTGTTTGTACCATATTTATCAGATTGTTAAAATTATTAAGAGTTTTTTCCAAAGACTGTGAAATATCGCCGATTTCATCTTTTCGGTCTAAAACTTTGTTTTCCAATTTTGGAGTTAGGTCGCCGTTAGCCATTATGTCAAGAATATTTTTTATCTTAAGTATCGGCGACGATATCGACATACTCATCAAAACAGAGGCGCCAATAATTATTACTAAAATAAATAAGGATATAGTTAAAAGTATGTAAAAAAGAGAATTTATGGGCGCTTCCAATTCTTCGCTATCCATTTCAGATATTATACCCCACTTTGTTTCGTCGTTAATTTGTATATAACTATAAGAACTCAAAACTTTTTGCGCCTTACCGTCTACTTTGTAAAGCGATTGTTCCGTTCCGGTTTTTCCGTTTATAGCGTTTGTTATGGAAGTCGAGACGTTCTTTACCCCTTCTATAAAAGATTTATACGCTTCTAACGAAGTATGGTCTAAATAAGAATTGGAACGCATAAAATAATCGCTTCCAACAAGATATACGCCGCCGGTTTGACCGAAACCGTCTTTTTGGAGAATAATATCG
>JAGOCL010000164.1 GCA_017998755.1 Spirochaetota bacterium
AATAATAAATAACGTCTTTTCATATATTCCCGATTTTTGTATAAAACGCGCCTTTTTGGCAATTATAATTCAAATTATAATTCTTAATATCACATTCACATATATTTTACAATTTATTTCTCACAAATCAAAAATCAAATTTAAAATAAGTGTAATAAAGAAAATATGTAAATAAAATATATTTATTTTTTTATAAAAAAATAGTAAAGTGTTTTCTCTATGAAAAAATATTTCGTCTCAATCCTGATTTTTGTAGCTTTAAATATATTCTCTGCCGATAACAGTTCGGACGATTGGAAAAAAAAATCCGAGAAGTTCGCTCTGGATTCCATAGCGAAAGATATCGCGAAATCTGACTTTAATCATCTAAAATCAATGGCTAACTCCTTAAGATTGAAAAATCTCAATAACGACGCCGAATATCGAACCGCTTTGTACAAATATTTTGGGATTGTCAATCCTGTTAATATAGTAAGCCCTAAACAGGGCGATAAAATAATCTTAGAGCGCGCCGGCGAACTAAAAATGACAAAATTTACGGAGGATAACGAAGAAATTCTCCATCTTTTCGGGAAAGTCCGGCTTGTTCTAAACGGCAAAGACGACAAAAACCAAACGGTAACAAGAACGATACATGCCGACGAGATTTTTATCGATCTTAAGAATAAAGAACTGACCGGTACCGGAAACGTAGTTTTTAAAGACAATGAACTGGAATTCAGCGGTAAGCATTTTTTTTATAATTTTGAGATAAACAGAGGAGTCCTTTTCGACGGACGTACCAAACTATTGGAAGGGGGGGAGTCGGGACTCGCCGGCGCTTTTTTTAAAGGGGAGAAGATACTTCAGACCGATACCGACGACGCGATTTTATCAAAAGGGCAGTTGACCACTTGCGATAGCGAGAATCCTCACTATTCCTTGACGGTATCCAAAATGTGGATAAACCAGAAAGGAGAGTGGGGTATACTTAACGGCGCTATATACATCGGACCGATCCCTTTTTTTTACATACCGATATACTACCACCCCAGAAGTTTGAATATCAATCCGTCTTTTGGTTTTAGAAGCAGGGAAGGGTGGTTTCTTAATACGACTTATTATATCTTGGGTAAAGAAGAAGACGTAAAAAAAGACTCAAAAGACGTATTCGGAGTATCTCAAAACCGCGCCGACCCCTCTACCGAAAAAGCGTATATGAGGATTTCCAAAAAAAGCATCGACGAAAAACTAGACCTTTTTTATAATAAATACGATTTCTACAAAAAATACCCCAATGCAAAAATATATCCCAACTTTCAGAATTTAGACCTGTCTCTCAGAGTTTTTGGCGACGCCTATACGAATCTTGGATTTTATACCGGTTCGTATTTTTTCTTAAGAATGGACGATAAATATTTCCCCGTCAAACTCTCTGTCTTATCGGACTTTGGTTTCTCGCGGCTTATATGGAAAGATACGAACGGAGACGTTTATATCCCATACAACCCTCTCCACAAGAATCCGTCGACGTTTTCTACAATGGGATCGCTAAATACCTATTCGAATTTAGCCGCCAACCCCCTAACCGTCAGAACGTCGCAATGGCTATTTATCGACGGGCAGATAGCGCCTAACCTCATGAGTCTGAAATATACTTTTCAATTGGAATATGTTACCGACTACGATTATTTTAGAGATTTTTATAACAGGAGCAGATATTTCTCATACATCGACGTTATGTTCGACGCTATTCAGTACGGTATTCAGTCCTCAAGCGACGATAATACCGACGTCTTTACCACAAAAGCCGACGAGAAGGTATCGGGTAAAAGCTCGACAAACACTTTTTTGAAACTGGCTTTCTCTCCCAAATCAATACCGGATATATTCGGCTTAAAACCGCTATCAAGCGTCTCTCTAAACGTCGAGTCGGACGTAAATATGATCAAAACTTCAGTCGAAGAATTTCAAACGGACGTCTATACCGACGATTCCACATCTTACGTCGATCCCAAATCTTACAGGTTCCATCTATACAGTTTTACCGCGCCTTCGGCAAATTTCAGCATGAGAGGCGAACTCCTAAATTTCAAGGCGATCAAAGACGTTCCCGCCAAAATCGACGCCAAAATAAAAGAAGATAAAAAAAAGAAAACTATGACGATGGACGATACTCTTAAAGAAAATTTATATAAACCGATCGTAGAAATTAACTCAATAGACGCTTCCGGCGATCCCAAAGAAATAAATTACAAAGACTTATTGCCGTTTTATTCGGTAAAATCCAAAAAAAAAGTCGATACTAAGCAAATTGAAATTAAAAACGATTACAATTCGCCGGCGTTTGAGGGTAAAATCGTAAAATTGAAAAAAAATCAAAAGACCGCCGCCGATAATAAAACTATAAAAACCAGAGCGGACTACGAAAAAATATACGCCCCCGATATGACGCCCGTTAAAAATGTAACCGGTTCGACCGGATTAAATATCATAGACTTTAATCTTACTTATAATTTTAGCGACAATCTTGTAAATAAATATCTGTTCGACAACGACGACGTTTCGGACGATCATCCCGAACACGATACCGTTGAAGAGATATTTCTTAACGAGTTCAACCCTTCAAAAGTCGTCGAGTCGCTAACCTTGACTAATTATCTGACGTTTACGCTAAACGGTTCTCTAGGGCTTTTAGCCTACGGTTCAAGCGGTAAACTTTGGCAGATGAATCCCAATTTTAACGTTTATTACAAAAAGAATTGGGACGATATGACTATTTATAGAGCGTACCTTGAAAAAATTTATTCAAACGTTTCCAATATAGTTACCAGAACTAATAATATTCAGACTAATCTTGACAACAGAGATAAAAACAACAGAAATATATCGGAACTTTCGATATACTACGACGATACGATAAAAAACGATTTGGCGTTCGGATCGCCTATGTTTGAAGGAACCGGCATAAATACATATATGAAGTTTAGGATATTTAAGCATAACGAGCAAAGGAAATACAATTTCGACCTTTTAAACGAAAAAAACGTAAATAATCCTATATATCTGCCGGTCGATTCGATTTATTACGACAATATGGTCTCTTACGAGAAAATTGAGTCGCTATATACAAATTTCAGTTTAAAATTAAACGTTTTCCCGAAAGGGGGAGCTAATACGTTAAATTTCAGCGTAGGTCCTAAAATAAACTGGATCATTCCTTCGGCGATACTATCCGAAATGAAGAATTTGATATGGAACGATCAAAGCTCCGACGTTTCTTACGACGCCGACACGCTTAACGAAGCGAAAGATTATCTCTACTACAAAAACGGCGGAGAAAATATTAATAATAAAATAAACTCTTTTTACGAACAAGCTAATTTCTGGGAAGGACCTAAGTATTTTAGGAAAATGTTTGAAGATATATCGTTTAATATGAATTATTCGTTTGTCCATAATTCGATATCCGTCGTTTCTTTGTCAAATACTCTGGTTTTCAGACTCGACAATATGGGTACCTTTTCAAAAGGGGACGGAGACCCTTATAATCCCGATCCGTTTGCCATATATCCAAACGAGTCCTTTTCGATATCCATTTTCAACTCGATAATCAGTTACTCCTTGGGCATTTCTTTTTCCAAAGAGCTCGACAATACTACTACCGTTCCGGCCGATAAGCAGAGTTACGACGAATACAAGATTATGGTTATGACGCAGACGCACTCTTTCAACTTTACGCTAAACGGCAATTTGTTCGCTTATAAAATAGATAAAAACTGGCTCTCCTTATCGCTCGTTTCAACGTTTAAGTGGAATAGAAATATTAATTGGAATACTCCTAACGGATTTAACGATTTTTATTACGATAGTCAATCGCTGAATCTAAAAATATTTAAAGATATCTTTACCTTAACGTTGAATTTTAAATATTTCGATTTCAAAGAAGGCGGCTACGGATTTGAACTAGACAGCGGCTCAATGCAGTTAGGTTACAATATTACAGAAATACCGGTATTTCTAACGTATTTTAAACTTACGATAAATCCTTCTATCGCTTACCAATTCAACGTAAAACATAGGCAGTATTACGAAGGAACGTATATGAGAGAATACAACATTTCGTACTACTCCAACAACTCGCTGACCTTTTATTTGGGTTTAGATCTGATTATAGGAGAAAAAACCGAGTTTGAGACTAAAATCCATTTTCATACAAGAAGCGTCAATAAAAAAATGTACAGATACTACTCCGATCAAGGGATAGTAGATTTCTTTACCGATCTGGCAAATTCGTTCAATTTCGCAGATATAAACAAAAGGAAATCAAGTAATTTTAATCTGCAAGAGATAACCGTATCCGTAGAACACAACCTTCACGACTGGACCTTGATATTCCAATATATCGGCAAACCCGAAAAGCCGGATAACGTAAATCGATTTTATTGGGAGAATACTTTTACTTTCGCCGTAACATGGAAGATAGATAGCGAAAACCAACTATTGAAAATGTTTAATAAAACCAAAATCGACGAAAAATACGAAAAAGGTAAATGGAAAAACAGAAACCTCTCCCTCGAGGCGGAAGAATAAAGCCGGTTATTCGATCAAATCGACGTAAGTTGAATATTCTCTTGCGATCTCGTCCTGCTCGAGATATTTTTCCCTGCCTATGCTGAGGTTGAATCTTTTCATCAACTCTATAACCCCGGCGAGGTCGAGTTTTTGAGTCAACTTCTTTTCGGCTTTTATCTGAGTAGACAGCGTCTTGAATTCCGCCGGCGAGAAGTCCTTAAAGACCTCGTCGATCTTTTTTTTCTCCGCGTCGTTTAGAGTATCGTATTTGATATCGGCGTCTTTCAGGATATTTACCAAAAAGTCCTTTCTGTCGTCTCCTTTGGGATTGAAAAAACTCAGCTTTATCTCAAGTCTTCGTATGAAGTCCGGTAGCAGAAGATCCGGTCTGGAAGTTATAAAAACCCAGATTATTTTACCTCTGTTAGCGGGATCGCCGATCATCTTGATAAAGTTACCGGTTAGCCGTTTTTCCGTTTCGTGGACGTTCTCGCCCCTGCCGCCGAACATCGTATCCGCTTCGTCCACGTATACGATAACGTTTTTGAAAGACTCCAAAACGGTTTTAACGCGCTCAAATATCACGTCCGTTTCGCCTAAGTACTTTTGTCTTAGATTCTTTAACTCTATGCAAAGCCAGCCCAGCTCTTTTGCAAAAGCCTCCATTATGTAAGTTTTGCCGACGCCGTTTCGGCCGCTTATCAAGTATCCGCGCGGTATGATCTTAGGATCGTTAAGTTTTATAATCTTTACCTGTCTTGCAAGCTCTTTTTTTATCTTTACCGCGCCGTAAACGTCCGAGAAATCGTGATCTGGATTGATGACCTTTATATAATCGCCGATAGTTCCCTTTATAACCTCTTCAGTTTTGGAAAGTATAACCTCTTCGGTCAACGGCTCTTTTGCGTATTTATTCTGCACTAAAATATGCTTTATACCGTTTAGATTTAACCCCGCGGTCAAGTCTGTCGCCCTGTCTATCGAAATAGCCGGAGTTATCTCCATTTTTTTCATCTGCTCTTCTATAAAAATCTTTCTGTCTTCATAATCCGGGTAGTCTATAACTACCTTATCCATCGAAGGCAGATTAACCAACGATTTGTGAATTTCCGACGTCGTCTGGGAAATAAAAATCGCGATATTGTGAGACTTTATAAACTCGTCGTCGCACAACCACTCCCGTAAGAATACCAACTTTTGCCTGTCTAGCTCAAACATTCTTTCAACCTCTACGTCCGGAGCCAAAGTCTCGGCGTGCTCGATCAAAAAAACAAACGGTTTGGAGAAAGGTTTTTTAGGAGAAGAGCCGACTTTACACGCCTCTTTAAGGAGTTTAAGCCCGTCTAAACTTGATATTCTGGATTGGGCGATATTTTTGATGACCCAGCTTCGTTTATCGTCGTAATTCTCAAAAAATGTCAGATTTTCGGCAAGCGTTTTTATAAACAAATCCCGCTCTGTATTTGAATAAAAATCCACGCCGCTTGTAATGTTAAATTTTATAACCGTCC
>JAGOCL010000165.1 GCA_017998755.1 Spirochaetota bacterium
AATAAACCTACCTGCCCCGAAAAAGCGGAAGATAAATCAATATTTCCCTCTAGTAAGGCGGATTTTAACGCCCCAAGCGGAGTAGCGGTAGTTATCGCATCGGGATTAAACGGGACCGTCCACGTCGTCATATATTTTGACCATGCGACCAATGCAAAAACTCGCCCGGCGATTGCTGGATTTGCCCAATTTTGCCCCAATCCCCCAAAAGCGTGTTTGACTAAACCGGTCGCAAAAATCGAGGCGAATATTGGTATATAAAGAGGAACTTGAGGCGGCATATTCATACCTATCAAAGCCCCTGTTAAAAAAGCAGAACCGTCTAATATTGATATCTTTCTTTTTCTTAACGCTTGAATAACTAATTCGGTAATTATAGAAGAAAGTATTGAAAAAAGAACAACTAATCCCGCGTACGCTCCGAAAGCAAATATTCCAAACGCAATAGAAGGTAATAAAAATAATGACACAATCCACATAATAGATCTTGTAGACTCGTTATTTAATAAATGAGGAGAAGAAGATACTATTAAAAGTTTATCATTATTCATATTGTAAACTATCCCTTATTTTTTTTCTTTTTTTCGGCTAATTTCTTATATATATCTTTTCCTAAACGGAAATTCTGAACCAACGGTATTCGAGCCGGACAACTCCAAGCGCAAGCGCCGCACTCTTTACAAAACAATAAACCGGCGTCCGCGGCTTTATCAAACAAGTTGTATTTAATATATTTATTAATTATTGTTGGGGCCAAACCAAAAGCGCAAGCGTTTATACATTTACCGCAGTTTAAACATATCCCATTAGGTATAAAATCGGTATAATCGTCTTCCGATAATACAACGACCGCGGAGCACCCTTTTGTAACGGGAACTTCAAGATCGTACTGGGCAAAGCCCATCATCGGACCTCCGATCACAACCTTTTTTATATCTTCCTTCAAACCGCCGCATTCGGCAATTACTTCTTTCAATAAAGTTCCGATTTTTACCTTTAAGTTTTTCGGTTCTTTAATACCTGATCCAGAAATAGTTACTATTCGATCGATAAGAGGTTTATCGTTTACAATAGCCTCTTTGATCGCTATAACGGTCGCAATATTTTGAACGATAACCCCGACGTCGCTCGGAAGCTGATCTACCTGAACTATACGGTTTGTTACGGCTTTGATAATCTGTTTCTCATCGCCTTGAGGATATTTCACTTTAAGCGGAACTATTTTTATGTTATATCTGTTTAGACATAAAGTCTTAAGTCTTTTAATAGCGTCTTTTTTATTACTTTCAATTCCGATATATATATTGGGAACGTCTAATATCTTATTGATTATGTTTATACCTTCAAGTAAATCCTCGCTTTTATCTATCATCAATCTATGATCGCCGGTAATATACGGCTCGCATTCGGCTCCATTAACAATCAAAGTATCTACATTTTTTCCGTTAGGGATTGTTAATTTAACATGTGTGGGAAACGTAGCCCCCCCCATACCTACAATTCCGTAATCTTTTATTTTTTTTAATAATTGATCTTTCGTCATTGATTTCCAGTCGGTAAGATGTATATTTTTACCCGACTTTCTAAACTCGCCGTTTAATTCGACGACAATCGTTTGAGATTTTTTACCGACGCTTAGATATCTTTCTTCTATAGCTACTACGGTTCCAGGTATAGAAGAATGAATGTTAGCCGAAACAAAACCGTTTGCTTCGGCTATTAATTGCCCTTCTTCAACCACCTGACCAACGCTCACGATTATTTTAGCGGGAGCTCCAATATGTTGAATAACAGGTATATACACTCTATCCGGTACGTCTGTAAAAGTGATAGATTTCCTATTTGTAATATATTTATAATCGTCCGGATGAGCTCCGCGATAACCAAATGATTTTTTAAAATTCATTTTTTACCTTTTCTCGAAAATGATCAGTAAAACTAAAAGCATATTCTATAAAGTTTAATAAAAAGTGTCAATATTTTTTTTATATTTATTTTTTATACGATTTAACGCGGTATATATTCTGTTTTTAATCCTACTAAATGTTCCTTAATATAAAATTTACCGTCTATTAATATCAAAATCAGTTTTTCATAATGACCGTAATCCGAATAATCCCAAGCGTTTAAGAAAACAATCTCGGGATAAGCGGCGCGTTTGTTTAAAGACGCTATCTCGTATTCGATCCTGTCAAAAGCCTTGTTTTTTATCAAATATTCGTAGTTTTTTCTTACATCCGGCTTTCCAACAACGTTTTTTGTTCCGTTAAAGCATACAAATTTTGAGCGCGTTAATCCGCTGTACGTAAAAACTGCGCCGTCTTCATACAAAGACATTATTTTTTCAACATCTTTTTGCGCTATCCCATCGACTAAACCGTTATAAACCCGCAAAATATCGTCTTCGTTATGTTCGATTTTTTGTTCTTTAATAACGTCGTTTTTAGCGCAAGATATAAAAGTAATAATTATAAGAACTATTAATTTTTTCATTAACATTTCCTCTATTCGCAACATATAATATTTTTGAAACAAAGTCAATTTATATGGTCAATTAGTCAAAAAAATCGATTTTAATATCTTGACATTACGCAAATATTAAAATAATATCGCCGTCATATTAAAAACCGGCGCGACAATTGTTATGAAAAAATATAAACCTTACGATTGGACTTTACTAGAAGATCTTATCGTTTACAATACTAAAACTAAGGTATCGTCAAAAATTTTTGATAATCAGAATTCCGAACTATGCGTAGAAATAGGTTGCGGAAACGGACATTTTCTGACCGATACCGCGCTAGATAATCCCGATAAAAATTATATAGGCATTGAAATAAAAATAGGACGAATAGTTCGTTGTATCGAAAAAAAAGTTAAAAATAACTTAAATAATATAAAGTATATAAATAACGAAGCTAAATTTTCGTTAGATTTTATGTTTGAAGACTCTTCGATCGATTTGATTTATATGACTTTTCCGGACCCGTGGCCAAAAAGAAAACATCATAAAAACAGATTATTTTCGCAAGAATTCCTAAATTCGGTATTTAATAAGATGAAAATCGGCGGGTTATTTGTTTTTATTACCGATCATGAAGAATATTTCAAGTATTCTAACGATATTCTCGTGAAAGATGTAAGATTTGAAAAAACCGATCGTATTTCCTCAAATACGGACTTTTCTACTTCGCTGTTTGGCGAAAAATGGAAAAAAGAAAACAGAAATTTTTATATCTTAGAATTTATAAAAAAATAAAATCGTCTAACTTTTTTTCCCTTTGTAACTTATAGCCCAACCTGGTTTCTCCCCTTCAATAAACGACTTAATATTATTTACGTTTTCTTCGACGTTAAGAAGTTCGGTTAATTGATTCTGAGCGAAATCGACCGCTTCCGATATTTTATTATTTGTCAATTCATCCGAATATTTTTTTGTTAACGCCAAAGCCGCCGGAGAGCTATATAACAATCTTTTGATTATATCTTTAATTGATTTGTTTAACCGATCGTCGTCAGTAATCTCGTCGACAATTCCAAATTTAAACGCGTCTTCGGCGCTAAATTTCTTCGTAGATAATACCATATATCTAGCTCTTTTATAAGACGTTCTCTCCAATAAAAAAGGAAATACAAAAGCCGGAATTATCCCAAATAATGCTTCCGATAACCCGAAAATGGATCTCTTAGTCGATATAACTATGTCCGACGCAAGAACTAACCCCATTCCTCCGGCTAATACGTCGCCGTCTATAGCCGCAATCACAGGTTTGTTTGAATTTCTGATGGCCAATACGGCTTTTTTATAAGGATCGGTAAAATAATTTTTAATTTCTCCTACTTTTGAGTTTTTAATAAGATTTTCAAAATCCATACCCCTGCTAAAAACTCCTTCTTTGCCCTGTAATACAATTACTCTACAATTGCCGTCGTCATTAGCGGATTCAATAAAATCGCTTATAAGCGGTAAGTTATCGTTATTAACGACGTTACCTTTTAAAGGATTGTTTAAAGTAATCCATGCTACATATTCTTCTAATTCATATAAAACGCTATTATCAGCCATATTTTACCTCTATAAATTTTATATCATAATACTTTATTCTCTATATAAATAACATATTTTTAATTATAATAAAAGATGTTTTTTTACAGCTTGTAAATAATTTACTGAAGTTATTTATTTTTGACAAAACTTTGATATACTGCTATTATATCCGTCTAATTTCAGCCGATAGGAATAGCCCATGATCGATAATATAAAAAATAAAATTGAAGATTTGAAAGAAAAACTAAACCGCGCCGATAGAGCGTATTACGTCGAGTCAAAACCGATTATGTCAGACGTCGAATACGACGCAATGTTTGACAATCTGTTAAATCTCGAAAATGAATATCCCGAATATAAAACTCCCGACTCCCCTACCGCTCGCGTCGGATCGGACATAGTAAGCGATTTACCGGAAAGAGAACATTCTATCCCTGTTTTATCTCTGGATAAATCCTATTCCATCGATTCTTTAGAAAATTGGATAGCAAAAAACCGTCAAAAAACGATCAAAAATATTGAATTAATCGTTGAGCCAAAAATTGACGGCGCGGGGATAGTTTTATATTATGAAAACGGCTTTCTGTCGCGCGCATTAACCAGAGGAAACGGTTTTTTTGGAAACGATATAACAAATAACGTAAAAACGATCAAAAATATTCCGCTTAAAATCGATTTTTTAGATAAAATAGCTATTAGAGGCGAAATATTTATAAAAAAAGACGATTTTACTCTTTATAACTTAAAATATGCCGGAGGAATATACTCAAATCCGCGTAATCTTGCAAGCGGATGCGTTAGAAGATTAAAGTCAAGCGAAACGGCTTTATTCCCTTTAAATATTTTTTGTTATGAAGCATTTTTAGAATCAGGAAAATTTGAATCTCATCTTGAAAATCTGCTTTTATTAAAAAAAATAGGCCTTCCGTTAAACGAAGAAATCGGTTTTTTTTCCGATTCGTACGCCGATACGACGACTCTTCCTTTCAAAAATCATTTTATCGGTAAAATTAACGAACTAAGCGGGTATTTAAAAGATTTTGAGAAAAAAAGAAAAACTTTACCTTATGAAATAGACGGGATAGTTATAAAAATCAACGATCTCGCTACCCGCGACGAACTGGGGTATACTCAACATCACCCCAGATGGGCTATAGCGTATAAATTCGACGCGCCCTTAGCTGAAACCAAGCTTGAGTCGATAGACATTCAAGTAGGGCGCGGAGGCCGTATAACTCCTGTGGCTAATCTTACCCCCGTCGAACTTAGCGGTTCGATTATCTCGAGAGCGACCTTACATAATCAGGATTATATAGATTCGTTGACGGTAAACGTCGGCGATCTGGTAAGCATATCTAAGAGAGGAGACGTTATACCGGCTGTTGAAAATGTTATTGATAAAGGAGAATATCCTTCTCCGTATAAAATCGCAGACGCGTGCCCATCGTGCGTATCAAAATTAGTTAAAGAGGGGGCTCATTTATTCTGCTTAAACGACGAATGCCCCGCTCGTTTGTTGGGAACTCTTCAGTTTTTCGTTGGAAGAGATCAGATGGATATAGAAACTTTAGGAGATAAAACGCTTGAGTTTTTGTTTAATAATGGTTTTGTAAGATATATATACGATTTATATTCGTTTGATTATCGCAAATTATTGGATTTTGAGGGTTTTAAAGACAAAAAAGTCGATAATATTATATTTTCAGTAGAAGAATCAAAGAAAAAAGACTTTAAAACTGTTTTATCTTCATTAGGATTGAAAGATATAGGTTCGAAAGTAGCCGAAATACTTACTAAAAATTTTAAAAATATTGACGAAATTATCAATCTTTGTTCATCGAACGCCGGATCAGATCTTTTTTCTACTTCCCCCGAAATAATTTTTTCCAACATCGACGGGATCGGACCGGTTACCGCATCGCTCATAGTCAAGCATTTTACAAACGCAAAAACTCTACAGTTAATCCAAAAATTAAAAGAAGCGGGGCTAGACTTTGAAACTCGCATTAATAA
>JAGOCL010000166.1 GCA_017998755.1 Spirochaetota bacterium
ATTTGAGATATTTTTCTCTCTATTCATATACATCGACGATATTTCGGCGATTTTTTCATTCGAATACGACGCTATAACCTCGTCGGTAAATTCGTTCTTAACGCTCGGCGTATAATTCGATGTTTTATTTAATACCGGTATAAGTTCCAAACCGGCAGATTTTTCAAAATTTGATCCAATTCGTAGTATCAAGTCCTCCGACATCGCTTTTCCCATAATCTGAAGACCGACGGGCATTCCGTCCGCCAATCCGCATGGAACGGACATTGCGGGAATCCCCGCGAGATTCGCAATAACGGTCGTAACGTCCCATAAATACAGTTTTAACGGATCGGTCGTTCCTTCGTTAAAATTAAACGGAAGTTCCGGAGTCGTCGGCGTTATAACGGCGTCGTATTTTGAGAATATCCCGTTCATTTCGCTTTGTATATACCTTCTCAATCTTACCGCTTTATTATAATACTGATCGTAATACCCCGATGACAGAACAAAGTTCCCCAGTAATATTCGTTTTTTTACCTCTTTTCCGAACCCCTTAGATCGCGTCGAAAATAACGCCTCTTCGTACGACGCCTGTTTCGAACTTCTGTATCCGTACTTTACGCCGTCGTATCGAGCTAAATTTGACGACGCTTCCGCAGTCGCTATAAAGTAATAAGCCGGAATGATATATTTTATTGCCGGAAAACTAATCTCTTCGACTATCGCTCCCAGTTCTTTCAATATTCTAACAGATTCGTCAAATTTCTTCCTTATGTTATCCGCAACCCCTTCGGAATATAATTCGGTAAATACGGCTATTTTCAGACCTTTTATATCTTTATCAATATGTTCGAGATAGTTTTTCGCGGGAGAGTTTATCGAAGTCGAATCTTTACTATCATGACCGCTTATAATATTTAACATAGCCCCGAGCCCGTAAACGTCGCGGGACATAGGACCGATCTGATCGAGCGACGACGCGTATGCGACAAGCCCGAATCTCGACGTAAGCCCGTATGTCGGTTTGAGTCCCGCTATACCGCAAAACGCGGAGGGCTGTCTTATAGAACCGCCTGTGTCGCTACCGAGGGACAATTGGCACATCCCGGCAGAGACGCTCGCCGCAGATCCGCCCGACGATCCGCCGGGGATTTTATCGAAATTCCAAGGATTCTTAGCGTTTTTAAAAGCGGAGGTTTCCGTAGTCGAACCCATAGCGAACTCGTCGCAGTTAGTTTTACCGACAATTATCCCTCCGCTTTTTATAATTTTGTCAGTAACCGTCGCGTTAAAACATGGAGAGTAATTTTTGAGCATATTCGATCCGCAGGTCGTATTTAGCCCGATAACGTGCATATTATCCTTCACGCTTATCGGTATACCGTCGATTTCGCTTAAAATAACGCCGCTTTTATACCTTTTATCGCTTTCGTCGGCTTTTTTCATCAGATAGTCTCTGTCAAAAACAGAAATATAACTTCCCAATTCGTCGTCGTACTCTTCGATTCTATCTAAAGTAGACTTCATTACTTCGGAGCATGAAATCTCCTTTTTTTTAATCAATTCGACGGTCTCTTTAAATTTTAATTCGCTAATTTTTTTCATAAATTCCCCGCAAGAAATACTAATTCATCTATCTCCTCCCCGCCTTGTCGCAAGGCGGGGAGGAGATTATTATTCTATAACTTTGTGATAAGCTTCTGATATTTAGCCATCGGCCAAAGATCGTCCGCTACAAACTCTTCCGCTTTATCAACAGAAACTCTAAGATTATTCATGCTCTTCGCCCCTTTCCCTGCAAACGCAATCGCTTTCTTATGTAAGTCTTCAATGCTCTCAAGTTCGGAAAGATCTTTCTTTAACGTCTCTATCTTACTCTTTACGTCGCTATATAACGATTCAATATTCTTCGCCTCTTCAAACAACGCGCGGCTTTCGATACCGGATTCTTTTAAAGAAGCGTAGGTTTTCGCCGTATTTGAAAGGTGCTTTGCAATCGCGGGCGCTATTTGGGTATAAGCGATATTTAAAGACTCTTTGATCTCAATTTCCATTATTTTAACGTAAGTTTCAAGCTTGATTTCTGTTTTAGATAACAATTCTCTCTTAGATAAAATTTTATATTTTTCAAACAGTTTTATCGTATCGTCTTTTAAATACTCGGCCAACGCGTCGGGCGTGTTTTTATTATTCGGCAAACCTCTCTTTTCAGCTTCGTCTTGCCACTCTTTAGAATAATTATTCCCTTCAAACCTTATTCTTTTTGTATCTTTTAATATCTCTTTCACAACGGTAAGCGCGTTAGCCCTAACGTCCCCTTTCATTTTGATAAGTTTATCGTAAATGAGGTCGTATCCATAAGCGGTAACCAAATTCAATATGGTCGCAGGTTCTGAGACGTTTTGACTAGAACCGCAAGCCCTGAATTCAAATTTATTCACGGTAAAAGCCACCGGAGACGTTCTATTTCTATCTGAAGTGTCTTTAACGACTTTCGGAAGATTCTGCAATCCTACGCTTATATGGGCTATTTTGTTCTCGGTAAAAGCTCCCGTCCCCTCGATTTCGTCGAGTATTTTTGTCAAATATTCTCCCAAATAAACGGACATTATAGCCGGAGGAGCTTCGTTCGCGCCCAATCTGTGATCGTTGCCCGCATCGGCGACCGACGCTCTCAACAAACCGCCGAACTTATCCACGCCGGCAAGAAAAGCGGCGAGCGTTATCAAAAAGTTGATGTTTTTTAACGGAGATTTGGACGGTTCCAAATAGTTGGATCCGGTATTATCGCCAATAGACCAGTTAACGTGTTTCCCCGAACCGTTTACCCCTGAGAACGGTTTTTCTTGCAGTAATACGACTAAATCGTTATTGTCCGCGACCTGTCTGATAATATCCATCAACTGCAAGTTATGATCGATCGACAAGTTGGCCTCTTCATAAAGCGGCGCGACCTCAAACTGATTTGGCGCGACTTCGTTATGTCTCGTCTTTGAAGGAATACCTCGCTTATATAATTCGGAGTCGAGCTCTTCCATAAAATGGAGAGCCTTGGTTTTTATAGCTCCAAAATAGTGATCCTCCATCTGTTGCCCTTTAGCGGGGGTAGCGCCGAATAAAGTCCTTCCGCAAATCTGAAGATCCGCTCTGGTTTCGAACAGCTTTTTGGATATCAAAAAGTATTCCTGTTCCGGCCCTACGTACACCTTGATCCTTTTAGCCATTCTATTGCCGAGAAGTTTCTGTATCTTCATCGCGCTCTCTTTTATCGCCTTTTGCGACCTGAGATACGGCGTTTTTAAATCCAAAACCTCGCCGGTCCACGACATAAAAATCGACGGAATTACCAGAGTGGTTGTGTCTTTGGCTTTTATCAAAAACGCCGGCGAAGTAGGATCCCACGCGGTATATCCTCTCGCCTCGAAAGTCGATCTGATGCCCCCCGACGGGAAAGACGAAGCGTCAGGTTCCGATTGAATTAACTGTTTAGATGAAAATTTTTCAATAATCTTTCCGTCGTCGTCGTAACTAATGAAAGCGTCGTGCTTCTCGGCCGTTCCGCCTCGCTGGGGTTGAAACCAGTGCGTAAAGTGCGTCGCTCCGTTATCGATCGCCCACTCTTTCATAGCAAAAGCTATATCTTCGGCGATAGAGTTATCCAACGGCTCGTCGTTTTCTATCGCCGCCAGTAAATTGTTGTAAACCCCTTTGTTTAACTTTTCGTACATCTTCATTTTATCGAAAGTCAACTCTCCAAATATCTCGCTTGATTTTGGCATATAAAACTCCTTTTTTAAAAAAAAAATTCATACAAATTATATTTTTATATAAATTGTTTGTCAACATATTTATTTACATTTTTATTGTTTTTTACAGCATTCTTCTATACATTTTTTCATTTTTCATCATTTCGTACGTCATATTTCAGATATTATCACGCTTTTTTACATTATTTGCTTCACAATACATTTTCATATATCTTCCTTTTTTCCGCAAGCCCGTACAATGCGGTTTGTTTGTTCTTTATCATCCGGTTTGTAAGGATAATTTCCGTCGAAACATGCGTAACAGTATTTATCCGGCTCTTTAAAACAAGATTTCAGATACTCGATCGGTAGAAAAGTAACCGAATCGGCGTTAATTATTTTAGCCACTTCGTCCGGCGAATTCTCAAACGATATCAATTCTTTATCCGTCGGCGTATCAATACCAAAATAACATCCCCCTTTTATCTCCGGGCTCGATAAAAAGAAATGAACCTCTTTAGCTCCGGCGTCTCTCAACATCTTAGAGATTTTACTCGAGGTTGTTCCGCGCACTAAAGAATCGTCTATTACTGCGACAGTTTTCCCTTGAATTACCGATTTGATAGGGTTAAGTTTGATTTTTACCGATTCTATCCTATCTTTTTGCTCGGGTTTGATGAAAGACCTACCGGTATAGTGATTTCTGATCAAGCCGAATTCAAACGGTATTCCCGAATACCTTGAAAATCCCAGAGCCGCCGAGTTGCCCGAATCGGGAACCGGTATAACTATATCCGGTTTGATTTTTGCCGCCTTCGCAAGACATTCGCCCATTTTAGTCCTTACTTCGTGAACGGATTCTCCAAATATTATAGAGTCCGGTCTGGAAAAATATATCAGCTCGAACGCGCATTGAGTTATTTTACCGGAATTTGCGAACTTTACCTTTCTGATTTTGCCGGACGAACAGTAAACAATCTGTCCGGGCTCTACTTCGGTATAGTTAACCGCGCCGATTAAATCAAGGGCGTTTGTTTCCGACGCAAAAACGTAACCGTTCTCTACCTCGGCATAAATCAAAGGTCTAAATCCGTTTGGATCTCTAAAAGCTATGAGCTCGTCGCCGCGCATCATAAGTATCGAATAAGCCCCTTGAAGTTGATCGAGAGCGCTCTGTAGCGATCTTTCAAAATCCGATCCTACTATTCTCGACATTATATGAACGAGAATTTCCGAGTCGGAAGTAGTCTGAAATATCGCGCCGTTTTGTATCAATTCATTTTTTATAGCGCAGTAATTTGGTATGTTTCCGTTATGAGCTATCGCAATCTCCCCTTTGTTGAACTTAAACGTTAACGGTTGCGCGTTGAATATTCCCGAGCCGCCGCTAGTCGAATATCTTACGTGTCCTATGCCGATCGAAATTGACTCGTTAAACGGCGCCGTTTCAAAAAATTTACCCGATACGAGTCCTGCGGTCTTATAGACTTCGATTGAGCCGTTTTTCTTATAAGCTATCCCGCAACTCTCCTGCCCCCTATGTTGCAGAGCGAATAATCCGAGATACAGTTTTCTTATCGCGTCGGGAGACTCTTTACTTAGCGATATGCCGAATACTCCGCACTCGTCTTTTAATTTATCAGACATACAAACTCCTAAGTCGACGATTTAGCTCAAATATTTATCTATCGATAACGCCGCTCTATTTCCATGATTTATCGCTCTGACTACCAACGACGGTCCGGAAACGGCGTCGCCCGCAGAAAACACACCTTCCGCGGCCGTCGAATAGTCGGCGCCGACTTCTATATTACCTTTTTTATCGAAAGTAACTCCAAAATCTTCCAACAATCTTCCGTACTCAACGTGAACGAATCCCATCGCCAATAAAACAATGTCTACGTCTATGGTAAATCCGGTATCCGTTATCTCTTCCATTTTATATTGTTTTGTAGAGTCGTCGAGTTTCCAATCGACTCTAACGCAATGCGCCTTATTCACAAATATATCCTGCCCCGATAAACTTTTTATCGAAACGCCCCAATCCCGCTCGCCCCCCTCTTCGTGAGAGGAAGAAGTTCTGAGAATGTTAGGCCAATCGGGCCAGTTAGGATTCCAAGGATCATTCCAAACTTTTGGTTTTGGAAGTATCTCGTATTGATAAACTTTTTTGGCTTGTTGGCGAATAGCCGTTCCCACGCAATCCGAACCGGTATCGCCGCCGCCGACAACCAATACGGTTTTATTTCGAGCGGAAATAACTGAATGAGAGTCTATTTCGCCGGCGTTAAACTTATTTACCCGGGTCAAATAATCCATAGCGTAATATAC
>JAGOCL010000167.1 GCA_017998755.1 Spirochaetota bacterium
TCTGCTATACTCTTCATGGATAAGTCCTTTTTTTTGATTCTGTTTTTATTCGACAAATTAACTTTGTCAAAATTTAAAGGATTTATCCACTAAAATTACTTGAAAAATTTATTTTTGCAAGAGGCTCGTATTATAAGCGTTTTATAATCCGCGAAAATTTTATGTTTGGAGAAATTTATGGCTAAGGCGATTAAAACGAGATTTCTTAAAATTATTTCAGCTGTTTTAGGCGGAATTTTATCTCTTTTCGGTATATCCGCATACTGTATGCCAGCCGAATACGGTACTCCTACCGCCGAATATACGTTCAAAGGCAAAGTAACGTCAAGTTCTACCGGAGCGCCGATCCCGGGCGTCAAAGTTACGGTAGACTCGACCGCCATATACGACTATGCAAACTTTGGATCAATTTTAACGGATGAAAACAGCGACTATAAAATACTTGAGGATTACGGAGGCGCGCCCGACGGGAAAGTAGTATATATACGCGCTCGGGACGTCGACGGAGAACTAAACGGAATCTTTGACGACGCCCAAAAGTCTCATACTATAAAAGAGACAGATTTTAGCGGCGGCGACGGATCGTGGAACGAGGGATCGGCTACTGCGACTATAGATATCCAAATGGACCCGCTTTAATCAATATTCTATACAAACGGCGTTATTACAATGAAAAATATCGGTTTCTTTAAAAAATTAGGTCTAAATTGTTTTACATTATATAAAAACGTTCAAAAAGAGTTGCATGAACTAAACTATCTTTTCTGGGAATGTACTCTTAAGTGCTCCCTATCCTGCAAACATTACGGAAACGACTGTAAAACCGATGCAAAAATTAAGGATATGCCTTTACAAGATTTTATCGCGGTTCTAAAATTTGTTTCCCAAAAATACAATCCCAACAAGGTAATGCTTGTTTTATCCGGAGGCGAACCTCTCCTTAGAAACGATTTAGAAGAGTGCGGTAAAACGTTTTACAATATGGGATTCCCGTGGGGAATTGTGTCAAACGGTTACGCGTTAAATCAAAGCAGGTTCGATACGCTTGTAAACGCCGGTATGAGGTCTATTACGATCAGTCTCGACGGATTAAAAGATAGTCATAACTGGCTGAGAGGTAAAAAAGAGTCTTTCGATAGAGCCGTTCGATCAATAGAGATAATAAACAGAAATCGCGAGATCGTATCGGACGTCGTAACGTGCGTAAATCCCAGAAATATTTCAGAATTGGATTCGCTGAAAAGCCTACTCATTGAGAAAGGCGTTCGAAACTGGCGGCTTTTTACTATTTTCCCCAGAGGAAGGGCAAAAGACAACGAAGAGTTGAAATTACCAAACGCCGATTTCCGAAAACTTATGGAATTTATCAAGAAAACTAACGACGAAAGACTAATCCGATCAAGTTACGGTTGCGAGGGCTTTCTCGGAAAGTATGAGAACGTCGCAAGGAATGGCTATTTTTTTTGCAGAGCGGGCGTCAATATTGGATCGGTATTAGCCGACGGCTCGATATCGGCCTGTCCGAGTCTGCGAGGCGACTTCATTCAGGGTAATATCTACAAAGACGATTTTCTCGACGTCTGGGAAAACAGATACTCCATTATGAGAGACAGGAAATGGACGCGCAAAGGCCAATGCGCCGATTGCGACGTATATAAATGGTGCGAAGGCAACGGGCTTCATCTCTGGGACGAAGAGACCAAGACGTTATGCAAATGCCATTACAAAGATTTATTTGAGAAAGAATAAATTAAACCCGGTCGGCTAATATCCACTTCATATCAAAGAATGTATCTTTATCCCGTTTATATCGTCGCCGTCGGATAAATTCGCGACGCAAAGAATATCTTTTGCTCGGTTATTAGTCGCGTTAAGAAGATTCAAGCATGCCTTTATTGAAGATCGGGTTTGTACGACCTCGTCTATGATTATATAGTTTTCATTTTTACGCATATTTTTCAGATCTATATATAACGTTTCTTCTTCATTCTTACGGTTTATTATTTTTTGGTCGAGAATATTCTTGTAATTTGAGATTCGTAATTTTTTCTGGACAATAACTAGAGGCTTTTCAAAATAATACGAAATCGGCGCGGCAAAAATTATCCCTTTTGATTCTATGGTTAATATTTTATCAAAATTTAAATTTGCAATTATATTCTTGAATTCATTTATAATTTGCGATAAGAAATTATTATTCTCCCAAATCAGGTATATCTCAGGAATTCCGTTATTATATCGAAGCGCGTCTCTCCAATTGTTCATATTACCCTTTCTTCGTTAATTTTAAAATCATAGTATTAAAGATAATTTCCTTTTGGAACTAATTGGTTTTTCTAAAATAATTTTAAATACCAATCGGTAGATTTCTTTTTATATTACATTTTTTCTATCAAAACAATTATTGCGCGCGCTTTGACACATATGTGTCTTTTCAATAATTAAAGCCCAAATTTATAAGATAATAGTTTTATTATTACATATAAAAATTCTATTCTCAATATATAATTTTACGGCTTGTAATAATACTTTTTTCTCAATATCCTTTCCTTTTATTATCATCTGTTTAACGTCGTCCCTATGCGTTATATGAACAACGTCCTGAGAAATAATCGGACCTTGATCCAACTTTTCCGTAACAAAATGCGACGTCGCTCCGATTATTTTTACTCCTATTTGAAACGCTTGATGATACGGCTTTGATCCTTTAAACGCCGGTAGAAACGAATGATGTACGTTGATTATTCTGTCTTTATATAGAGCGACAATATTACTTGACAGAATCTGCATATATCTAGCCAATACGATTAAATCGATATTATATTCTTTCAATAATCCGATCTCTTCATTTTCTTGAGCGAATCTATTCTCTTCAGTGAGAGGTATATAAAAAAAATCGACTCCAAAATATTCGGCTATATATTTTAGGTCGCTATGATTGCTTACAATCAATGGGATTTCACAGTTTAACTCCCCTTCCTTATGCTTCAATAATAAATCGTACAAACAATGGTTATATTTTGAAACGAATATAGCCAACCTTGGTTTCTTCGCGGAATAAAATATATCATATTTCCCGACTATACCATTTTCTTTAATAATATTCTCTAGATTAGACCGAATATCATCCTCCGATAGTTTAAATCCTTCGCTATCCCACTCCGCTCTCATAAAAAACATTTTACCGCCGGTATCGGTATATTGATCCAGATTTACAATATTACCGTTATTATTAAATATAAACGATGTTATAAGAGATATTAACCCTTTTCGATCCTCGCAAATAATTTTTAAAGTCGTCGTATTCAAAATAAATTCCTTTGTAACTAATCGGTTTTTCTTAAAAATATTTTAAATACAAACTGGTAGATTTCTTTTTGTATTATATTTTTTCTAAAAAAACGATTGCCTCGCGATTTGACACATATGTGTCTTTACGTCCCACAAATTCAATATCCAAAGATTATTACTAGAATTCCAATTTAAAGTCTAATCCTATACATATCTCTTTAGCGCCCAGTTCTTTAATAAGCGCTTCGAGCCCTTTTACCCCTATCTCCATCTCGACCGGCCCGAGATAAAGACCGATGCCCGTCGAAAAAGAGGGGGCGTTGACCTGCGTGTTATAATTAAACGCTAATCTTATAGGTATCTCAATAAAAGAAACCTTTGGATTGATCTCCATCCCTATAGACAAATTAAAAGTGGGATAATCCCCGATCAACATTCTGTTAAGATCCGATAAAGACAAATCGGCGGCGATAATCATATCAAAATACCTGCTTCTTATGGGCAATATACCTACTCCGGTTCTAATAGAGGTATTAGGAAGCCAAAATTGATACGCTATAGTCTCGCCGCCGGAATTTACCGACGTTTGCAATCCGGTCAACAGCTCGTTACCGATCTTTGTAAAGTTAAAAGTCGCGCCTGAAGAAGGATCGAAAGTTACGTCGGTATAAATATCGGCCGATATATTCGAAGATTGCGGAAACGTTATAAAACCCAGATCGGTAACGGAAAACCCCGCTCGGACGTATTTATTGAACTGAACGATAAACCCCATATCGAATCCGACTCCGAAACCGAAACTTCCGCTGTTATTAACAAAAGATTGTAAATTAAATCCGGATAAATCCCGATTTACGACGTTCGCCGCCTTAACCGGCTCGGTAATGATCAAATTCATATTTGTCTGGATATTTCCTTTCAATTTTACTCTATACCCGTATAATCCGTAAGAATTATCCCATGCAAAAGAGCTCAAACTCGATTCGTCTAATTTTGCTTTCACAAAAATCGTCGGTAAATAAAAATGTCCCGTTAGCCCGATATAGATAGCGTCGACGGGTATATATTTTTCTAACGCCTTGGCTCTACCGCTTAAAACAAAATTGAAATCGACGTATTGAAAAAAAGTCGAATTTATCTTAAAAGTCAATTCGTTTTGTAAGCTTAATTCCTGAAAAAGATATTCAAACAAATTTTTGTCGATCGTCGCGGTAAAATTTGTTTTTGGTAAAATTGAGAATCCGAGACTAAAATCAGAATACTTAAAATAGGTCATAAAATTTAGTAAACTTACGTCGAATCCCGTATCGAATCCCGTAACCGGCATCCCTGTTATAATAGTAGACAATAAATTTGTCGCATTCTGATCGTTAATACGCATTTCCAAGAGTTTCAATACGTGATCCGTCGATATAGAATTATTGTAATATCTGACTCCGTAAGTCCCGAATAAGTTCAGCCCGTATTTCGAAGGAGTCATAAACAACCCCGCCGGATTGTATAGCATAGACTCAAACCCCTCTGATACCGAGGCGTAAGCGCCATTCCAGCTTATCGATTCGGCGGTCGTTATATAATTTAGGGTATAAGCGCTATGACAAATAACGAGGATGATTAGTAATAATGCGCTCTTTTTTATTTTCATCGCCAATCCATTTTATTTTAGTTTTGCAGAGATTATCCCAAGAACGTCGACTTTCACGGAAAAATAGTTATCGTCCGACACCCTAACCGACACCTGATTCCCCAGAGCATCGACAGTCGGAAGAAGCGCGATTTTAAGTTTCATTTTTAAACTGTTCCGCTCTTTCAAAAACGATAAAAAACTACCGTCGTATATATGAGCTCCGGTAGAATTGATATATTTAAAATTCTCGCCTATGCTTAATACAAATTCCGATATCGAATCGCTTCCTATGTAATACTCGCCGTTTAGCCCAGGCGTAAGATTACCGTATAAAATATCCACGCTATTATCTGTACTATTCATTAAGTAAACCATATCCGTATCTATGATATTTCCGGCGTCGTCCGTAACGTCCGAATAAAAAACAAATTGCAGATTTACTCCAACCGGCAGATGGTTGGTAAAATTTATTCTAAAACCGATCTCTTTAATGTCGTCGAGAGGTATCTGATCGGTCCCTTGTTTGAACATATCGCCCGTTAAAGGAAAATCGGTAAATCCCATCGATTCCAATATATCGACGCCGTCTCTCCTCGCTCCAACTTTTATAGACATCGGTATGAACAGACCGGCTTGCATAGTCAAACCGCCGCCGTTTTGGAACATACCTATCTCGACGTCCTGCAATCCTACCGTATCAAAATTATTTATAAAAAAAAGCCCTCTGGGTCTTCTAAGATTTTCACCGACAAAAATCTTTTCAATAAAAGGATCTTCCATATTGGAATTCCCAGAATACATAACTACTTGAGTTACCGCCGGAACTCCGCTATTCCACCCTTGTATAACTACGTTAGTCGGCGTATCAAACGATAAAATTTCAAAGCTGTCTGTTGTCGGATCTCCCGTTAGATCGAAATACGATATTATCCCTCCGTTCCCTGTAGATCCTATCGGAACCGGCGCCCACGGCGGATTAATACCGGCATCGGTCGTCTGATCAAACATCGAAGTTATGTCGATTGATAAAGGAAGCGTGTTTGTCGCCGTCAAGTATATCGCCGCATTTTCAAGGGACAAAGAAGATATAAAATGGGACAATAGTATTTCCATACCGTCGGAAGATGGA